>CAZITO010000046.1:0-16724 GCA_964542225.1 uncultured Bacteroidaceae bacterium
TGAAAATTGGGATTTTTGTGATAGGGGTATTTCTCTATGCAAAGTTACGAAGATTTTACGACCTGACCAAACGCGTGCAAAAATTTATTTTGTAACTTATTGATTTTCAGTAAACGCTCCCATAGGGTTTTCGTAGGGTAAAGCTACACCCGTTGAGTGTTTTATAAAGGCAAAGCCGCACCCGTTGGGTGTTTTATAAGGGCAAAAGCCGTTATATTTTTTGATAGGTTATAATGAGTCAGCATAGAGCATAGCCATTATTTTTTACTTTTTAAATGGGGTGGTAAGATAGGTTATTATGGAAAGCATCACACCCTAAGGGGGTTATTCTTTTCCTAATGCCATACCTATGTAGATAGCGGAGAGAAAAGTGAAAACATATGCTTGAATGAAAGCCACCAAACACTCTACCAAAAACATGAATACTCCAAACAAAATGGAAACAACACTAAAACCATAACCCGCTATTGGGGAATTGCCACCAAAAATAAAAATAATGCAAACGAAAGCAAGCATAATAACATGTCCTGCCGTTATATTGGCAAACAATCGTATGCAAAGGGAAAACGGTTTGGTAAATATTTCCACCACTTCCAAAGCAGGCATCAAAGGCACGGGAATTTTTAACCATGTAGGCACTTTGGGATTGACAATGTCAAGCCAATAATGTTTTGTGGTAGAAATCATCATTGTAACAAAAGTAAACAAAGCCAAAACAATGGTTACGGCAATGTTTCCCGTAATATTTGCTCCCCCCGGAAAGAAAGGCATCAAGCCAAACAGGTTACACAAAAATATAAACAAAAAAACAGATAACAAATAACTCATATATTTTTCGTAACGCTCGCCTATACTTGGTTTTGCAATATCATTGCTTATAAAGTTTATGAAAAATTCCATCACAGTCTGCAAGCCCTTTGGTTCCTTGCCCTCTCTTTGTTTTGCTCGTTTTACACAATAAAAAACAACAAACAGTATAACCGCACACACTATCATTATTCCAAAAACATTTTTTGTTATTGACAAATCTACGGGTGTGGAAAGATAGGTATTGTTTTCACTTACTTTTATTATTTTGCCTTTAAGTTTTGAGGCATCTTTTTCTGTTGCATATCTAAAGCCTTTATATGTGTGTCCTTCGTTCAGATTGTTGGACATAAAAACCGAAACTTTACCCTCATCAATCAAAATAACGGGTAAAGGTATGGCTATCTCGTGCCCTTTTATTGAGCATATTTCCCAAGAATGTTCGTCTCCAAGGTGTTGCATTATTGTATTGCCTACATTGAATTCTTCCTTAGTTTGCTCTGCAAAAACATTCTGCGACAAACAACAAAAAATGACAAATAATATTGCAAATAAACGTTTCATAAGTCCCTATTTATGTACTGCTTTTACAATGTTTTTTATACCTTCAATATCTATGCCACAGATTTTTTGAAGTTCTTCTATGGAGCCGTGTTCTATAAACTTATCTTCTATACCCAAGCATACGACCTTGTTTTGTTTGGAGTTTGTTCTAAGATAGTTTTCTACGCTCCAACCAAAGCCCCCCTGCAATACTCCGTCCTCTATGGTTATTATGTTGTTGTATCTTTCACAAATAAAGTCTAACAATTGAGTATCCAAAGGCTTTAAGAATCTCATATTGTAAAGCCCTATGTTCTTGCCTTCATTGTTTAATTCTTCTATGGCTTTTTTTGCGTTGTTGAATATTGTTCCCAAGCAAATAATCGCTGTCTTTTCTCCCTCAAAAATTTGTTCCGCTTTGCCAATTTCCAAAATTTTTCTTTTGTGATTTTGTTCACAATTAAAAACTTTTCCTCTTGGGTATCTAATTGCAAAAGGTTGATTGCAATGATAAGCCGTCAGCATCATATCTTGCAATTCCAACTCATCTTTTGGAGCCGCAACGATTACATTAGGTATCATATTCATATAAGCCAAATCAAAAACTCCATGGTGTGTGGCTCCGTCCTCACCTACAAGCCCTGCTCGGTCTATGCAGATAACTACATGTAATTTTTGCAAAGCAATATCGTGTATGATTTGGTCAAACGCTCTTTGCAAAAAAGAAGAATACACACAACAATAAGGTACAATGCCTCGTGTTGCCAAACCTGCAGAGAATGTAAGGGCGTGCTCCTCGGCTATACCTACATCAAAAGTTCTGAGAGGAAATTTCTCTTTCATTTCGTTCAAGCCAGAACCTGTGAGCATGGCAGGAGTTATGCAAGCAATGTTGTCGTATTTTGAAGCCAAATCAATCAAAGTTTTGCCAAAAACTTCTTGGAATTTTTTTAAATCGTTTGATTGACATGGCTTAGTTGCCAATTCCCCTGTTTTAGAATTGAACAATCCCGGAGCATGATAGGTTGTAGGGTTGTTTTCAGCAACTTGCAGACCTTTGCCTTTTTTTGTGATTATGTGTAGAAGTTTTGGCCCCTGTATCTTCTTTAAACTATCCAAAGTTTTTATTAATTGATTTATATCGTTACCATCTATCGGACCAAAATATCTGAAATTCAAAGCCTCAAAAAAATTACTCTTGCCCGAAAACAACGATTTGAGCGAGAAAATTATTTTTTTGAAAAACGTTTTATGAGGATTATACGTTTCGGTATTTCCTCCCAAGAGATTCCATATTTTGTTTTTTATTCTGTTATATGTTTTTGAGGTGGTTATGTTGGTCAAATATTGACTCAATGCTCCTGTGCCTTTGTCTATGGAAATGCCATTATCATTTAAAATAACAAGAATATTTGCACCGGAGGAACCGGCATGATTAAGTCCCTCAAAAGCCTCCCCTCCTGTCATAGACCCATCCCCTATTACAGCAATATGATAAATTTCCTCTTTGTTTTGCAACTCGTCAGCCACTGCCATCCCCAAAGCAGAAGATATGGAGGTGGAAGCATGTCCGGTGCCAAAGGAATCATATTTGCTTTCGTCTCTTCTTGGAAAACCGCTGGGACCTCCCAACTTTCTTATATTTTTAAAGGCTTGTTTTCTTTCGGTCAATACTTTATAAGCGTATGCCTGATGTCCTACATCCCAAACCAAAGTATCTTTTGGAAAATCAAAAAGACGTATCAAAGCAACAGCCAATTCCACTGTCCCCAAAGAAGAAGCAAGATGACCGGGATTTTCGCTCAAAACATCAATGATATATCTTCTTACGTTTGAGCAAAGTTGTTTTAATTCCGTAGGGTGTAAGTTTTTTACATCTTGCGGAGAGTCTATTTTTTGTAATATGTTTCCTTCTACTATATTTTTCATTATAGCAAAAATACTTTTGCAAATTTATTTCCTTTTATACGAGTTTCTTTGTTTTTACTCTGCTTCTTTATTTTGATATTTTTCTCTGTGAGAACCTGCGTATATTTCAAATTTGAATAACCTACACTCAAGTTTACCATTGTATACTTGTATTTTCCTTGAAGGTTTAAGTCCTATCTTTTTTAAAGCAAAAATATCCGAAGACAATACATAGGCTTCACAATCGGTGTATTTTTCCTTAAAGGTATCACCCATTCTTTCATACAAAGCCACTATATCCTCTACAGCCAAACGTTCCCCATAGGGAGGATTGGTTATAACTATACACTTGCCCTCTGGTTTTTTCCCCTCTTCCATAGGCGCCCTGAACAAATGTATATCGTATTGCAAACGAGCATGGTTTATATTTTCTGTTGCCATCTCTACAGCCTCACCGGAAATATCACTTGCCCATATTTGATAATCAAATTCGGATATCTTTCTATCCTCCTCTTCTTTCACCAACTTCCATAATACCGAATTATAGTCTGACCATTTCTTAAAAGCATAATTCTTTCTATAATAGCCTGCGGGAATATTGTTGGCAAACATAGCGGCCTCTATTGCAATGGTTCCGCTACCGCACATAGGGTCATAAAAAGAACAATCTCTTTTCCAACCGCTCAATTGTATAAGCCCAGCCGCAGTAACTTCGTTTAAAGGTGCTTGCCCTGTGGATTTTCTATAACCTCGTTTGAAAAGACTGTCTCCGGAAGAATTTAGCGAAACCACGACATTGTTTTCGCCTATATGTATATCTATTCTTATATCAGGGTCTATTTTATCAACACTCGGACGACGAAGAAACATTTTTCTAAATCTATCACAAATAGCGTCCTTTGTTTTTTGGGAGACATACAAAGAATGTCTGAAAATATTGCTACTTACAGAGGAATCTATTAACAAAGTACCATCAGGATTGAATAATTTCTCCCACGCAAATTGGTAAATATTGTCGTATAATTCTTTTTCGTTGTTTGCTACAAAATTCATTATGGGCTTTAACACACAAAGCGCCGTACGAGAAGCATAATTTACTCTGTACAACGTTGTCATATCTCCCTTGAAACTTACTGCACGGGTCATTTTCTGCACCTCTTTACCGCCAAGTTCCTCTATTTCTTTTGCCAAAACATCCTCCAAACCATACATGGTTTTGGCAACCATTTCAAACTCTTTTTGCATAATTATTTCTCTACTCTCCTCTTGCTAATTTCTCAGCCTTTTGTTCAAAGCGTTGTTTATCTACTATCACTCTTTTACACACACATTCCGCCACTTTTTGCCTTTTATCCGATACCACAACACTAAAAGTCAATTGTCTGTCTTTGTACTCTGTCAAAATACTTTCACACAATAACTCTTCTCCCACAACAGAGGGTCTAAGGTGTTGCAGGTTCATTTCTGTTCCCACACTAACAACTCCTTGTGGCAAAAATTCGCTTATACTCTTATAAGAAACCTCTTCCATTATGGCCAAAAGTCTTGGTGTGCCTAAAACACTAACCTCGCCACTGTGTTGATAGATGGCAGTGTCTTCTTTTTTTACAATGTATTTGCAAGCACTTTTAACCAACAAAGGAATTTTTATCTCATCCATGATACAATTATTTTTTGCAAAGTTAAGCATTTTTCTTGCCTTGATAAAATAATACACCCTATTTATAAATTTACTTGTCTTCTACTGTGGTTTTATTTTTTAACAACCGATTATTGTATTGTTGTATTATGGCCTTTGTTAATGTAGTGTGTTGTTTTGTAATTGCAGGGTATTTGTCCGATATGTTGTTTTTCATATCAGGGTCATTGATAGCATCAAACAATTGTATTGCAAAACCATCTCTATATTTGCTGACGTAATTTCCCATCATCAAAATATACTCTCCGTTTGAGTAATAAATATAATAGTGTGGCAGTGGAGAAAAAATACTTCTACCAAAAGCAAATACCTTTTTGTTTGTGTGCAACATATCATTCAGGGTGGGAAGAATATCTATTTGTTGCATTTGTTGATTGGTTTTTACCCCATGTTTCAGTTTAGGAGAATATATAATAATAGGTATCTTATACAAACCCAATTGTGTTTTAAATTCTTTGGTAGCATTCAAAGCACTATGGTCGGCTGTGATAACAAATATAGTATTCTTATACCAAGATGTTCTTTTTGCAGTTTCAAAAAATCTTTTCAACGAATAATCCGTATAACCCATAGTCTCATAATAAGGTATTTTGCCTTTTTTGAATCGTCCGGTATGTTCTTTGGGAATAGTGTAAGGCGGGTGGTTGCTAAGGGTAAACAGTGTTGTAATAAACGGCTGAGGTATAGTGTTGATTTTCTTTACCGTGTATTGCAAAAAAGGCTCATCAAATATTCCCCAATTGCCATCATAGTCCTTATTGTTGTTATATTCGTTTTTCCCAAAATATTTTTCATAACCGACTTGGTGAGCAAAGCCGTCAAAATTCATTGTTCCATTATATCCTCCGTGAAAAAAAGCAGTCTTGTATCCCTCCTCTTTCAACAAAGAAGCAATGGAGCCTAATTTGTTGTTGCTGTAGGAGGAAGTAATATAGGAATTGTCATTTAACAAAGGCATTGAAGAAGTAATTGCCGGAATGCCATCAATACTTTTTTTGCCATTGCTCATACCATCAAATACTATGGAATGTTTTGCCAATGAATCAATAAAAGGAGTGAAAGTATTATTTTTGTTGTATATACCCGTATATTCTGCCGAAAAACTTTCTATTAATATTATCATCACGTTGGTTTTGCCTACCTTTGGCACCTCAGTAAACAATGTATCTGTCCAAATATTATCCGAGTTATAGTTTTGAATAGGAGAGAAAATTGTTTGCAATGTTTTATCATCAAAATAATTTTTCTTTTCCAATGAGGTTTTTCCTATGGTGCGATAAAAAGTATATGGAGTATTTAGGACAAGGGCAGTATTTTGAGTTGTTGCATAATTGCTTGCATGAATAGGACTCATTGGTCTTTTTTGTATTCCGCCTCTTTGAAAGACAACCATAACAAAGGCAACGACAAGCAATATAACCACGTGCTTAGAATACCACCTCAGATTATGAGAGATGCTTTTGTCAATAGAGTAATATTTCTTTCTCAACTTGCTATCTGTATAATATAAAACAAAATTCAATGCAGTAAATATAAGAATAATGTGCCAATAGTCTCTTGCAAAAGTAGGTATCAAAGAATTAAAATCGCCACCGACTCCCAAATAACTGAAAATATCAAAAGTTATCCTCTTAAATGTAAAATTATAGTATCCACAATCTATAAGATTTAGAACCATCATAAACTCCACGGCAACGAAATAAAAAACAGAGGTTATTGTTCTGTATATTTTGTTTTGTTGGAAAGTAGCAGGAAGCAAAGACAATAATAAAAACGGAGCAAAATAAAAAGTAAGCGAGGATAAGATAAATTTTATATTACCCCAACAAATCATCATAAATGAAGAAAAAGAATCTATGTTAAATAATTTTGTATTAAGTAAATAGAATACGATTTGAGTTATCAGCAATAAAACCAATGCCAATGAATATCTGAAAAAAGTAAGTTTGTATTGTGCTTTCATTGTTTTTATTTATTTCTTTGTCGGTTTATATTTTGATTGTTGTAGAATCAATTGGTTATCTTCTATTTTCATAAGGGAGTCCAAACCTATTTCGTTTTCTTTCATAAAACTTTCAACTATCTTATAACCGATATAATTGCCAACTCGGGCAGGAGAACCATGCAAACCTTTGCTTTCTGGTCCTATGGAAATAAGAGATAAATATTTTGAACGGTCGGTGTCGTATAAGAGTTTGTTTTGAATGATGTAAGCCCAAATGTTTGACTCATTATTTTCCACCCATTGCATTTGCTCTGCATCATAGTTAAGTATGGTGTTCAAAGCATAGTTGGGTAAAAGTTTTTGTATAAAGAAAGAAAATTTCCCATATTCAATTATACAGTCTAATAAGGAAGCATTGCTTTCAAAACTTTTTAAAGGAGTATTCATAAACGTTTTATTAAATAGATACATACGCATAAAGTCGGTTGCAATAAATTCTTTACCCAAACCTTTTCGCATATACTCGGGATATTGTTTGTAGTATGGGTGATTGGCAAGTTGTTTTAAAGCATATACATCCAAAGATATGGCATAATAAAGAGTATCATTCATAAACACTCTGTTGGCATAACCGTATGAATAATCTGCTCCTCCGAGAATAAGGGTATAAACATTTTTTGGCAAAGAAGTATTCGGATAAATATCTTTCAATCTTGCAAAGGCAGAAGTAAGGTCCTTGCTCAAAAAATCCAAATTTGCAAACTCCTTTTCCACTATGTTTTGAGCCGTTTGCATTTTGTCATCCATTACTAGTGACATCAACATTTCCATATACTCCTTATTGGAAAGAGGCATTTGAAACATATCGGGGTAATCTTTCTGTAAAGTAATCAAATGTTCTTGCAATGTTGTTTTGGGCTTGGAAAACAAAGCAATATCAAAACGTTTAAACTTTATACTCTCTTCTATATTGTCTGCATTGTAGAATTTCTTTTGTTCTGTATCACCTTTTTTACAAGAAGAAAACGTTACTGCAAACAATAATATCAAAATACATATCTTCCAATTTCTCATTCTCTTTATTTTTTGCAAAATTAGTAAAAAAACAAGACATTTTTGTACTGCAAGGGTTTGCATTTGTAATGGTTTCGCAAATATAAAACAGATTGTAGCTTTGTTTTTGTTTATTATGCCGTTGGCACCCTGCCCTGAAAATATTCCCTGTTATCTTTGTGCAATCGTATTTACAAACAACCACTTGACCACTACGTTCTTTATCCTCGTTTCCTTTATCTATATCCTCTGACTCTTAATGTTTTGCGCAGAGTTGTAAAGAAAATTCTTATACCATAATATGCTTAACAAAATTAAAAACAAGTCAAACTTTCTCTTTTAAAATGAAATAGTTAATAATAGTATTGTTATTTTTTTTACTTTTGCAATTATTATGAAGTTTCTTATTATACATAATCAATATAGCCAAAAAGGAGGCGAGGAGTCAGTTGTTGATTTTCAAATTGAGTTGTTGAAAGAAAAAGGGCATCAAGTGTTTCTTTATACTCGTGCTTATGAAGAATTAAATAACAGATTGTTTGGAAAGTTTATCAGTATTTTTACCTCTATATACAATCCTCGCAGTATTAGAGATGTAAAAAGAATTATAAAAGACTATAAGCCCGATGTGGCAATAATACACAATGTTTATTCCATAATTTCTCCTGCCATCATTCCTTTATTAAAAAAGAAAAATGTAAAAGTATGGCAAATAATACACAATTATAGATTGTTTTGTCCTATAGGCATTTTCTTTAATAAGGGCAAGATTTGTGAACAATGTTTAAGTAAAGGCAGAGAGTGGAATTGTGGGAGAAACAATTGTATGAATAATAAGATTCAGAGTTATGCTTTTGCCTTCAAATTTTTTGTTGTCAGAAAAATAAATTACTACAAGAGTGTAGATAAATTTTATGTTCTATCTTCTTTTCAAAAGAACAAGTTTATACAAAATGGTATTTCAAAAGAAAAGATTTTATACCTCCCAAATACCTTCAAACCTATAACCAATTCTTATATAGAAAGCAATGAAGCAAGAAAAACATATATAGGCTTTGTTGGCAGATTGACAGAAGAGAAAGGCTTTTTTGATTTTGTTGATTTGGCAAGTAAAATGACTCAATACAAATTCATTGTTGCCGGTAATAACAATGATGAAGTAATGAAAGAATTAAATGGGGGGGGGTATAAAGTGCCTGAAAATCTTATATTTAAAGGATTTTTAGATAAGGAAGGTATGCAAGATTTTTATAATCAATGTAGGGTGATAATGTTTTTAAGCAGATGGTACGAAGGATTCCCAATGGTACTGATAGAAAGTTTATATTACAAAACGCCTATAATAGTCAATGATTTATCTGTAATGTCGGAGGTTGTTAAAGACAATGTAACAGGTTTTGTATTGCAGAATAAAAATGAAGAATATATAAAACAAAAAATTGACTACTTATTCAAAGCCAAACAAGAATATGAAGCAATGAGAGAAAATTGTGAAAAAGAATTTGACAGATACAGTCCTGAGAAATATTATCAAAGGTTATTACAGTTATAAAATATTCTTATTCTGCTAAAAACGAAATAAGGTGAATCTCTTTTTAAGATTCACCTTATTTTATTTTTCTCAGTATCTATGATTACAAACGATATACATTTGAAGAAGTTTTTGGATTATCTCCACGAACACGTCCCAAATAAGACTGAACGCAACGGAAACCTATGTAACTCTTGCCTGAGTCTTGATACTCATAACTACGAGTTGCTGTCTGTATAAAGTGTTTTGTATCTTTCCAAGAACCTCCGCGTACAACTTTTCTTTTCATTATCATGTCCTCATCATCTGCCGCACGATAAACATTGTATTGATTAAGGTCGTGAGCAAAGTTATATGTAGATTCGTCAAAAGCATCCTCACACCATTCTGCCACATTGCCTGCCATATCATACAAACCAAAGTCGTTTGGTGCATAGTGAGCAACTACTACGGTGGTTGCACCGCCGTCTCCGTCATAAGCACCTCTCAAAGGTTTGTAGTTGGCAAGAAAACAACCTCTTCCGTTATTTACGTATGGACCTCCCCAAGGATAAGGTGAGCCATCAACTCCGCCTCTTGCAGCATATTCCCACTCGGCTTCTGTAGGCAAACGAAAATCTTCATAACGTGCATAATCGGAGTTTTCCAAGTAATTATTCATTTGCAAAGTTCTCCATACGGAAAACGCTTTTGCTTGCACGTAACTTACTCCTACAACAGGGTAGTGGTCGTAACGTGGGTGGTCAAAATAAGAGCGTGTTGCAGCATCATTATAAGAATAAGCAAAATCGTGTATCCAACAAAGAGTATCCGGATATATGTTTATTCTTTCTGTGGTAGTCAGACGCTTTCTTCCTCCTGCCAACGACTCAGGTCTATTGTTGAATTGAGAACCTCTGAATTCTTTACCTGCCTGCTCGGCAGAGAAATCTTTTTGTGCTGCTGCGTGATAATCTATCCATGAGTATTGATATACCATTTTGGCAGCATCTAATTGAGATTTGCCATAAAAACGTTCGTCTTGTTTTATATACAAAGCGTCGAGAGCCTCTCTTTCGTCCTCATTCTTACTGTTCCAATCAATTTTTGCTTTCCAATTTATCATAGGAGTCTCCAAATCCTGTCCCCATTGGTCAGCCTCTATCAAATAAGTCTCAGGAGAAACCTCCCCCAACAATCTATAAGCAATAGAATCTCTTACCCAATAAACAAACTGTCTGTACTCGTTGTTTGTTATCTCTGTTTCGTCCATCCAAAAGGATTGAACTTGCACCGTTTTAGGTTCAAATTTATGAGAGTGATAAATATCTTCATCAGCAGAACCCATGGTAAAACTTCCTTGAGGAATATCCACCATGCCATAAGGTTGCATATCCAAAACAGTTGGTCTTTCTTGCACGCCTATAAGTTCTCCTTTATCCGAACTACCACAACCAAACATCACAAGGGCGGTCGCTAATAACAAAACTAACTTTTTCATCTTATATCTCTTTTTTTAGGTTCTTTATTTATGCTTTTACGTCAAAACTTTGTTTTTGTTTCATTTTCCCACTCTATTTTTTTGAATAAAACAAAATCCTGTCTTTTCATACTACATTTTTATGGTATTTCTATATATAGTAGGCGGTGCAGGAGGATTTTCTATCTTGAAACAATACCTTGCAAAAACTTCAAACGAGCCCGAAGCCTGTGTTGATATTCTCGACGTAGGAATATCATAGGACATACCCACCTTAAAATCTTTGAAAGAAAAACCGGCAAGTATCATTATTGCGTCTTGCACTCTATACGACAAACCGCCCCAAAACCTATGCTCATACTCAGCCAACAGGGTTGCATCCACTTGATAAGCACTTGCTGAAGAAAAATCGGTTTTCAACAAGGCAGAAGGCAAAATTCTTATGGAAGGGTAGTTTGGCAAAGCCCATTCATAGCCTGCAAGTACATAATAAAATCTTCTGTTATTCCAGTGCAATTTATCGCTTTGTGTTTGCATTAGTTTGCTGGTTGCAAAACCAAGATATAATTTGCCCGGAATTTGATAATAAATACCTGCACCCAAATCAAAAAGCATATCGTCTGTTTCTGACTGCAAAATCAAAGGGTCGTTGGTTTGTCCTATTTCATCATTTTCGTTGAATTGGTCTGCTCCTATAAGTTTGGTGGCATCCAAACTCGCATTAAACAACTGAGCCTCCACTCCTATTGCAAGGTTACCTGTAGGCAATTGTATTCGGAAAGCATAGTCTATTTTGGCGTGAATATTATTCCAAAAACCGATTTTGTCCGAAATGATTGTTGCGCCTATACCTCCGTGTAAAAATCTGACAGGCATATCAAAGGAGATGTTCATGGTTTCCCCTGAAGATGCTCCCGTGCTTTGCCCATTGGGGTCGGAAAGCGACAAGCCCATCCATTGATTACGATAAAAAACGGTAGCACACATAGCACCATTACTGCCAGCGTATGCAGGATTGTATGAAAGCCTGTTAAACATATATTGGGTAAACTGAGGTTCTTGCTGAGCAAACGCTCTACCAAGCCCCACCATACAACACACAACAAAAAAAGATATTATTATATATACATTCTTATTTTTATTCATAAAAAAATTAAAATAGTAGAGTCTCTTCTATCATTTCACTACAATATAAGTAACTGCAAAATTATATTTTTTTTCTTACAAAGAGAATTTATTTATCAGTTTTTTTGATTTTTTTTATTTATAAAACTATATTATTTTGTTTATCATTTGTTTATCAATACCTTATAATAATCACCTTTTTTTATCTTTTATTATATGTGCAGAGTCGTAACGTCTTCTTAATTTTGTCAAATTCATAGCCGCAATCTCTCTTGTGGCGAATGGGCCTATTAAGATATCATAGAAATTTTCATTATACACTTTTTCATACCGGCTTTGTTTTTTGTACTTGTCCGGTATGGTACTAAGTATTGACTCCACTTCTTCCATATTGCTCAATGTTGCTATTTTTATGTTGTAAATAGAATCAAAGATATATTTATCGTTCAAACTATTGTATAAGGAGTCCATATAATATATTTGTTGCTCAACCGCCATATTAACAGAGTCAAACATTGCAAACATATCTCCTTGCTGTTCCCATATCAAACGATAATTCTCGGGCATAATTTCCATTTTAACGTTGCACACTCCCATAAGCAACAAATCAACTCTCTTTGCTGCTGTTTTGGATAAATCTAAAACTCCTGCTCTTGCACATCTATCGTTGATTTTTACAAGCACAGAGCGTGAAGTTTTGGGGTTGGTAACTTTTACTATGGTGTGAAAGGGAAGTGTTTTATGTGCGGCAGTATAGAGTTTTTGAGAAAATTTTTCTCCGCTTGAAGTATATCTATTTTCAAACTTATCGTGATAGTAAGTTGCCTTAATGTTGGTTGTTTTCCTTGTTTGTGCCGACAAAGAGAAAAACAGGCACAAAGTTATTATGATTGTTACTTTTCTATGATTTATTTTTTTTACCACTCTTTTGCTTTTTCGTTAAACCATAGGCCTTGGAGACGTAAGACCTGTTCTATAACATCTCTCACACACCCTTCTCCTCCTTTCTTGTTTGAGATATAATCCGCAACTTGCTTTATTTCCTCCACAGCGTCTGCCGGACAAGTTGCCACCCCCGAGTTAAGCATAATATCATAATCAGGAATGTCGTCTCCCATGTAAAGTACGTTTTTTTGTTCTAAATGGTTACATTTCAAGTAATTTTTATAAACGGAAAGTTTTTCTTTGGCAGATAAAAAAACATCGCTTATTCCTAACATATTCAATCTTTGTTTGATGCTTTCACCACTTCCACCGGAAATAACAGCGATTTTAAATCCCAATTTTAAAGCATATTGAATTGCATAACCATCCTTGACATTACCATTTCGCATTATGAAATCATTGCTGGCCGTGTATATCATACCATCAGACATAACACCGTCATAATCAAAAACAAAAGCCTTTATATCATGCAGTTTTACTTTATAATTCATAAAAATATTACGGTATTATTGATTAAAAATATTTGTGTCCGTTAAGATAATTGAGAACATAGTCCTTTACTCCTTCCTCTATACTGCTGAATTCCTTGTTATAACCTACATTTCTCAATTTGTTTATATCTGCACAAGTGTAGTATTGATATTTTTGTCTTATATCCTCAGGCATAGGAATAAAATTTATATTAGCCTTTTTATTTAAGGCTATAAAAATACTATTTACTAAGTCATAAAAACTCCTTGCCTCACCCGTCCCCACGTTGTATATATCACTTTTTGGTTTATGAGTCATCAAAAAATATATAACCTCAACAACATCCTTTACATAAACAAAATCTCTTAATTGCTCCCCATCTTTAACCCCCTCTTTATAAGATTTGAATAGTTTTGCCTCCCCCGAAACCTCAATTTGATTGTAAGCGTGCATAACAACGGAAGCCATTCTTGCCTTATGATATTCATTAGGTCCATAAACATTGAAAAATTTCAATCCTGCCCAAAAAGGAGGTCTTTCTTTTTGTTTAAGTTGCCAAAGGTCAAACTCTTGTTTGCTTTTACCGTAGAGATTAAGAGGTTGGAGTTGAGAAATGTGTTGCAAATCATCTCCATAGCCAAATTCTCCATCGCCATAGGTGGCGGCGGAAGAGGCATATATAAAGGGAATATTATTTGTTGCACAAATAGACCACAGGCTTTTGGAATAGTTAAGGTTTAGTTTCAAAAGAATATTCCAATCTGTCTCTGTTGTGGCACTTCTTGCTCCAAGGTGAATAACAAAGTCCACTTCTTTTGCATGCACCTTAAACCAATCCAAGAACTCTTCTCTGTCTATGGCTTGGCTGTATTGCTTGTTTTCATAGTTGGCTTTTCTTTCTGTTTTACTAAAATCATCAACTATGACAATGTCTTTTATTCCTGCTTGATTAAGTCTTGTAAGCATAGAACTGCCTATAAAACCGGCAACACCTGTCAGTACTTTCATTTTTCTTTTTGCGTTAATAGGGTTATATATTCTGTTTGTTGCTCATATACATTTCTCCAGCCTTGCCAATCTTTGTAATCGGACAAAGACTCATTGTGCCAAATACTTATCAACTCTCCTCCAACCTTATAAACTTCGTCCACTATGTTTTTTATTTTTTCAATGGCTTGCAAAGGCGATAAGCCAAGTCCGTTTTTCAAAGCCACATCCATAAAAGCAAATGGGTGTACCCTTAATTTTGTTTCGCAATCCTTTTCCAAATCATAAAATTGAAAAGACGAACAAGTGCCTGCTCTAAACCCCACCTTGTCAGAATAGCCCATGGAATAATCATCGGTTATTTCATTTTCCATCAAAGTATTGTAAGAATCCGGCAAACGAAATCTAAGATAATGAAATCTTGCATCAGTTATATTTTTATGCACAATGTCTTTCAACAATTGAATTTGTGCAGAAAGTCTGTCGGGCTCTTCACACACGTAGTAAGAGGGGTGTATTCCAATATCTGCATAGTCTGCCATATCCTTTATGGACAATTGAAAGTTTGTGTTATAAGGAGAAATACTTTTATCATAATCGCTTGAAGAAGCCATTAAATAGAATATCAAAGTTTTCAAAGAGTTTTTACAAATATGGTTCTGCAAAAAAGCAAAACAATTATAGGGGTCTTCTTTGCCAAAAAAATCTATTTTTATTCTTTCTTTGCACGAGGCAAAATCTCTTTTAACCAAATCTCTAAAAAAACCGCCTATGCTTCTGTACAATCCTTTTCCTCTGTAATAATAAGCCATATCAATATCTATGCTGTTGAGGAAAGTGAATTTTTTTTGTGTGGAAACTTCGTTTGGATATTTTTCTAATATCTTGTTTTTTAGCATATTTATCCAAATATTAACCACAGGTTTTTCCAAAAAATTATGTTCTACGGCCAAAGAATTTTCTGAGGAAAATCTTCCGTGTCTGTCGGCGATAAAGGGCAAATACTCTTCGTAACGAGAAATCATATAAAAAACTGCGGCAAAGACATCAAAGTCCAAAATATCGTCTTGAGCATAAGTCCTAAATAAGAAAGGCACATTATCTTTTTCAAAATAATTTAAATCATAATTGATTATATCCGTTTCAAACAAAAGATTGGTATGTGTCAAATGCAACTCATCATAAACAGCCTCCTCGCTATAAGAAAGTTTTGCTCCTTTTTCGGCAATGAAAGTTTCTTTACTCAGGGTTACCATATAGTTTATTTTCAAAACATCTTTGAAAATAAAATTAAGTGTATAACCTAATCTGTTGGTATGTTTATCTATGTAGATAACAAGCATATTTATCTTAATTCAAAATTATCTCCCAAATATTTTTTTCTCACCTCGGGGTCATCAGCCAATTCTCTCGGAGAGCCGGATTTAAAAACAACACCTTCTATCAAAAGATAGGCTCTATCGGTAATACTCAAAGTTTCGTGTACATTGTGGTCTGTGATAAGTACGCCTATGTTTTTATCTTTCAATGTGGCAACTATGGACTGTATATCCTGCACCGCTATTGGGTCCACGCCGGCAAAAGGTTCGTCCAAAAGAATAAATTTTGGGTCGGAGGCCAATGCCCTTGCTATTTCTGTCCTTCTCCGTTCTCCACCGGATAATTGGTTGCCCTTGTTTTTTCTTATCTTTTGCAGGGAAAACTCGTTAAGAAGTTTTTCCAATTTATCAACCCTTTCTTTCGGGGTATAAGGTTGAAATTCCAAAATAGACATTATATTGTCCTCTACACTCAAATTTCTAAAAACCGAAGCCTCTTGTGGCAAATAGCCTATACCGTTTTTAGCTCGTTTGTACATAGGCATATCCGTAAGGTCCATTTCATCCAAAAAAACTTTTCCGGAAAAAGGCTGTATCATTCCCACAATCATATAGAAGGTAGTAGTCTTGCCTGCGCCATTTGGTCCCAAAAGCCCTACAATTTCGCCCTGATTTACTTCTATGGAAACATCGTTGACCACAGTTCTTTTTCTATATTTCTTTACTACCGATTGAGTATAAAGTTTCATACCTTAAAGTATTTTTTGCAAAATTACAAAAAAATATGACTTTACATCGTTTTATCATTTCAGACGCTTTGTTATAATGCCTTTAATTCCATAATGCCCCTTTTACCCATACCCCCCCCTATGCTAACCCATAAAAAACAAAAGAAAAACAAAAAAATCGGTTTACTGAAAATCAATAAGTTA
>CAZITO010000047.1:0-16490 GCA_964542225.1 uncultured Bacteroidaceae bacterium
CATTGGCATTTACAGAAAATCTTATACCATAATTCTCAGGCTGTGCAGGAAGGTTACTTGTGTTCGATGGATAATTTATTGTTCCGCTAACGGTACTTTGTCCATCTATTGCGGCAACCATAAAACCTTGTCCCGGCAAAACAACAGTGGCATTATTATTCCAAGCTCCCTCATAAGCATTATAAGTGTATAATCTATTGCTTTGAACATTGGATAAATTACTTAAAATATCATTTTTATTTAATTTTTTATTAAACGGATTGCCAAAAGCAAACCATTTTGCACCTCCTGTGGTATCGCCGTTATTGGTTTGGTTTAAAGTAACGTTTCCAGTTGTAAGATATGAGGACGACATATCTACGGTTGTCATTGTGGCATCGCTCGTTATTGTTGTACCCTCTGCATTCTCATTAAACGCCCAAACAAAATAACCTGCACCCGCTGTCATATTATCATTTGCATACAAATAACTATTTTCTCCCCATTTATTTTCACTGTAATCATAACCTACTATTGCTATATCACAATGTGGATTTTGTGCATTTGTTGGGTCGTTGATTGTGTCGTTCGCAATGAAATCTTCTAAAAATTTTGTAGGCTTGTTATTATTATACAGGCTCGCCTGATTGTTTAACCCTGCAACAAAATTCCACTTACCCGTTAAAAAAGAGTTTTTACCTTCAACATAAGCCCCTCCATTTTTTGTAAAAAACGATGACCAGCCTTCTGCTGTTAAATAATTTTCATTTGGCACACTGAACACTATATTAGAAGCAGAAGGTGAAAAGTTAGCAAAATAAGTACCAAGTACTCCTGCTAACAAGCCCTCTTTCAATACGGGTGGATTCTCGCCCAAACATGTTACATATTGTAAATTTCTACAACTTGCAAAAGCGGAAGTACCTATTGTGTCTACAGAGGCAGGTATGGTTATTTCTGTTAAACCATTACGACCTGAAAAAGCACCATCACCTATTTTTGTTACCGTATTAGGTATTACTACTTCTGTCATCAAAGTATCTCCGTTTCCGAGAGCAGAAAGACCTGTAGAAAAGCCATTATCCGCTATTTCGGTAACAACAAAGCGTACTGTATCTCGTCTTGCCCCAGCTGAAGTAGTAATTTTTAATGCTATTTCCGGAATTTTCAGAGAACCTCTTATAGTAGTCATGGTTCTTTGTTGGACTTCACAAGCTTTAAGCCTTTGACCTTGATACTCCACAGTATAATCGAGAGAATCGTAACTTAAGGTATTTCCTTCATAGGTGTAATTAAAATCTTGTGCCTTAGAAGTTATTGGAGCGACACAAAATAAAAATAATAATAGCGATAGAAAAACTAATCTTTTACATGTAGTTATACGCTTGATATAGAGGATTTTACCCCCCCGTATAAACTACATGACACTCCTTGTACGTAGGACGTACTTAATTTTTGTTTTGTCATTTTTGATTTTGGATTTATGAATTTATACATTGCTTAATGTGATTTATGAAAGTGCAAAGTTATAACAATTTTTTAAAAGTAAAAAAATATTTATAAAAAAATTATATTTTTCGTATTTATTACTTATGCAATAAATACATATTGCAATCGTTTTTTATGATACAAAACAATACACAATAAAGGGTATGAAAAGTAAATTTGCAGTTATAGTTTTTGTTTTTTTATGTCTCAATGCTACGGCTCAAAGATTTAATGGTTTTTCCAATAATACAGATGATTATATCAATAATTTGGAAGAACTATACAAAACCGATGCCAATATGAAAAAAGAACAGAAAAAGGAATGGGAATCACTTATGATACAATACGACAGTGTTTGGAATACTTTTTCTTCCTCTCACAAAAAAGATGTATTGAAACTTTCCCAACTGATGCTCAAAAAAAACATAAGAGCAAGAAACGGTTTTTATGATTTTTTATTGACTCAAATTGCTTTTACCTCATCCAATCAATCACAAGAAAGTTACAATCAGTGGCTTAAAGGAATGCATAAATATCTTTCCGCTCATAATATCGCTATCTACAACAAAGCAATGGAAACTACTTATAACCTACTTGCAATCAATTGTTTATATCTCTCAAAAACAACTCGTTGGGCTTTTGATAATAGTGTTTCTTATATATTTAGAGAAGATAGTGCGAGGGGAGTTTATGCGGATTTTTCCAGTCCTATAAATATTACTTATTCCTCTTCTTCCGACCAAAATACCATATACAACACTATGGGGCGACTTTATTTGATGGAGGAAAATTGGGAAGGAACTTCTGGCATCGTTACTTGGGAAAAAGCAGGCTTGGACAAAGATAGCGTTTTTGTAAGTTTAAAAAAATATAATGTGGCTTTGAAAACAGCAGGCTTTAATGCCGATAGTGTAAGTTTTACAAATAAGGAATATTTTTCTCACACATTGGAGGGCTATTTTACCGACCTATGCTCCGATAAGGTAAAAGGGAAGGGGAAATATCCTTTATTCACTTCCTATAAAAGAGAGGAAATAATAAAAAATATTTTTCCTCAAGTGGATTATGTCGGAGGATTTACTCAACAAGGAGGGCGTTTTCTTGGTACGGGAGACGTTAAGGAGCCTGCCAAACTTGTTTTTTATAAAGATGGTACGATTTTTATGGTTGCCAAAGCAATAGAACACCCATTTTCGCGTGAGGGCATAATAACGGAAAATTGTCAAGTAACTTTTTACGTACAAAAAGATTCTATTTATCATCCGGGTACAAAAATGAATTTTAATAAAAACAGCCGTCAAATACTTTGCTCAGACAATAAGGTTGGTATTTCTGCTTCTCCTTGGATAGATTCTTATCATTGCTTGGATATATACACAGAGGCTGTTTATGCCGGATTGGATGACCATACAATAGAATTTACGGGAATAAAAGGTCCCAACAAAAAGAGTTTTGCAACCTTTGAAAGCAATAATTATTATTCTGCAAAACGTTGGTATGAGGTACAGAAAATGGACGAAATATCGCCTTTGGAAAGAGTAATGTTATATACACATAAGACGGGTAAAAAATCTTTCACAGTAAAGCAATTTTCAAAATTTACAGGATTGGACGAGACCCAATGCAAATTGCTTTTGATGAATCTTTCCCTTAACGGTTTTATGAGTTATGAGTCTTATAGGGAAACCGCAATAGTAAAAGAAAAACTCTATTCCTATATAAAAGCATATCAAAAACGAGAGGATTATGACGCTTTGCGATTTGTATCCTCTACAACACAGGGTGAAGCCAATGCGGTTATGAATATCTTTGATATGGATTTGCGAATGAACGGAGTGGAAACCTTTCTTGTCAGTGATACTCACAATGTGGCAATAACTCCAAAAAATGGCAAAATGGTTATGCAAAAAAACAGGGATTTTTCTTTTGACGGACTTATAGCGGCGGGCAGATTCAGAATGTCGGGGACCGAGTGTAAATTTTCATACGATGATTTTAAAATTAACCTGCCTCAAATGGATTCCATGAAATTTTATGTTCCTTCATTCACGGATTCCAATACATACGTTATGATACAAACTCCTATACAAAAACTAACTTGTGAATTGATTATAGACTCTTCCAACAACAAGAGTTCAATAAAAAAGATAGATGGTTTTCCAATGCTCACTTCTTTAAAAAACTCATACGTCTATTATGATTATAATCATATACAAAACGGGGTTTATAACAGAGATAGTTTTTATTATGAATTGCAACCTTTTGTTATTAGAAATATGTTTTCCTTTACTTCAGAAGATATTGTTTTGCAAGGAGAATTACATTCGGCAGGAATATTTCCTATAATTCAAGAGCCTTTGCGCGTTATGAAAGATTATGCTTTGGGCTTTAAAAAAGATTTTTCATCTCAAGGCTTGGCTGCTTACAGAGGTAAAGCAATGTATTATAATTCTATAGATTTAAGTGCGAATGGATTGTTGGGAACAGGTAAATTTGTTTATGGAGCGTCTTCTTCGTTGTCCCAAAAATTTGTTTTCCATCCGGATTCAATGTTTTGTATTACTCAAAGTTTTGAATACAAAGCACCAGATGTAAAAGTAACCAAAACTGCAGAACATTTTTATCCTTCTTTGGATTATATGATAGTAGAGCAAAAGGCAGAACCTTTTAATATGTATGCAAGTAACAATGCCGAACATAAGGGTTATTTGAAAGTTACTTCTTCTGCTTTGACCGGTGGTGGAGAAAATCGTGTGAATGAAATGATAGTAAGGGCGGATGATTTCAAATATTTTGTAGATGGTTATACTTCCGATAGTGCTTCTTTGAGAATTTTGTCTTTGGATAGTGGCTCGGTGGCTTTTGAATCACAAGAATTAAAAGCCAATGTAAGCCTCAAAGACAGAAAGGCTTCTTTTACTTCCAAAACAGGAGTGAGACAAAGTACTTTGCCTTATTTGCAATATATGTGTTTTGCCGATAGGTTTTCTTGGGATATGGATGAAAAACTGCTTTCCTTGCAAGCCTCTGAGGACAAGTCCTCCTCTATGGAAGGCAAGGATATAAGAGAAATAGTTGATATGCAAGAACAAGGAGCAGAATTTATAAGCATACACCCAAATCAAGACAGTTTATCTTTTCACTCGCTTGAAGCCAAACTTAATTTGCAAACCAATGAACTCTTGGCTCAAGGTGTATATATAATAAGGAGTGCCGATGCTGCAATAAAACCAAATGACAACAAAATAATTATTCGTCCGGGAGCAAATATGGATACCATTGAGGGGGCAAAAATTTTATTTAATACAGAATCCAAATTGCATTTACTTTATGACGCAAGGGTACATATAGCCTCAAAAAAACTCTATTCTGCCAATGGTTATTTGAAGTATAAGGACGAAGACAAAAAAGAAACTCCTATATTTTTCAAAGAAGTTACCTCAGCAACGGGTTATTCTGTCGGTTATGCAGACATTAGCAAACAAGAGCCTTTGAACCTCAGTGATGCATTCAAATTTTATGGACAGGTTAGCGTAACGGCTCAAGACTCTGCCTTTATGTTTGACGGCGGAGTATCTCTTGCTATGGAATGCTCGGACAAACAGTCGCCATACTTGAAATTTAAAGCGAAAATAGATGCCTCAAATATAGAAATACCAATAAATGAGGCTCCTGTGGATGTGGAAGGTAATAGAATAACCACCTCAATACTTTTCAACGAAAAGAATTTAGAACCTGAAGTTGCTTTCTTTACTTCAGATAAAGAAGCCGACAATGTTTTTCTAAAAGCACAAGGCTATTTGACTTTTGACAAGCAATCCAAAGAGTATCGTATTGCAAGCAGAGAAAAATTGCAAGATTTTGCTAATGTTACGGGCGATTATCTTTTGATAAACAAGGATAATTGCAGAGCCAAAGGCTTGGGCAATATAAAAATAGGGTTGCCTATAGGCTCGGTTATAGAAAGTAATAACTACGGAGAAATAAAAGTTGATAACTCCACAAAAGCCACTACGATAAAAATGTCGCTCGCACTCAATTTTCCTTTTTCAGAAGAGGCTCTTGATATAATGGGAGCAAATCTTTATGATGATATGAATTTGGAACAGTTGGATATAGAAAACTCTCGTTATAAAGAATACTTGCCTTATTTATTTGGAGCAGAACAGGGAGAAGAGTATTTGGTAGATTTAATTAGCAATAACGAATGGGAAAAAATTCCAAAACAAATGACTTATACTTTGTTTTTACCCGATGTCAACTTGCATTGGGACGAAATACGCAATTGTTATCTTTCCTCAAGTGATGTATCTGTCGGTATAGTGGGCAAATATCAAATAAACAAAAAAATAAAGTCCCGCATACAAATGATAAAAACCGGAGTTGCGACAGAAATACGCATTTATTTGGAGCAAGATATGGACAATTGGTATTATTTTGCTTACAATGGGGCAAGTATGTCGGTTGTTTCCTCTGATGAAAATTTTAATGAAGCGGTAAAAAATGCAAAAAAGAAAGAATTTAAAGGAGAAAATGGCAAGGTTTATACATTTAGGCTTGTTTCAGAAAATGAAAAACGTAACTTTATACGCAATATAGAATTGAGTGAATAGGTTTTGTATATCATTGAAAAATTGTAAGTAAATTATTTTTGTTTACCTTTGCAATAAAGATATTGTAAGTTATGAAAGAGTGGGTTTTGATTTTGGCAGTCAGTGTGGTTATTTTACTTATCTGTTTGGCTTTGATAGGTATAAAGATACTTGTAAAGAAAAACGGAGAATTTAAGCGTCAATGCGCTTCTGTAGACCCATATACAGGTGAAAGAACTCATTGTTTTTGTGGGCATAGCAATGTACTTACCTCCAAGTGCGAAAATAAAAAACATAGTATTTTGGAAGTAGACAATGACTTGTTGCGAGATGCTTTAAAATAAATTGTTACACCAAAGAAGAAAAGTTTTATGATACCTCAAGAGGATATAGAACGAGTATTGGAGATTGCCAAGATAGAGGAAGTTGTGGACGCTTTTGTGCCTTTAAAACGCAGGGGCGTTAATTACATAGGCTTGTGTCCTTTTCATGATGAAAAAACTCCTTCCTTTAATGTTAATCCGACAAGAGGTATTTTTAAATGTTTTGGTTGTGGTAAGGGTGGCAATGTGGTCAATTTCCTAATGGAATATAACCACTATACTTATCCTGAGGCTATTAAATGGTTGGCACAAAAATATGGTGTAACACTGCACGAAACCGTAGAATCCGAAAAGGATAAAGAAATAAAGGACGAAAAAGACAGCCTTTATTCCATAAATGAATTTGCTCAGAAATATTTTTATGACAACTTATTGAACACCGAAGAGGGCAAGGCTATAGGTTTGTCTTACTTTAGAGAAAGAGATGTTAAACAACAAACCATAGACACTTGGGGCTTGGGATACTGCAAACAAAAAAGCAATGATTTTTCCTTATATGCTTTGCGGTCGGGGTATACTGAAGAGATTTTGATAAAGTCAGGGCTTAGCCTTAAAAGTGAAAAAACAGGGGAACTCTACGATAGATTTCACAGTAGGGTAACTTTTCCTATCTACAATGTAGGAGGAAGAGTACTGGGATTTTCTGCAAGAATACTTTCTGCAGACAAGACAAAAGCCAAATATGTCAACAGTCCGGAGAGTCCTATATATACTAAAGGAAAAGTGCTTTTCGGACTATATTTTGCAAAAAACGAAATAGCAAAAAAAGACGAATGTTATTTGGTTGAGGGCAATGTGGATGCTGTAATGATGAGTCAAAATGGCGTAAAAAATGTTGTTGCCTCATCAGGTACGGCTTTGACACAAGAACAAGTACGCATGATAAAAAGATATACCCGTAACGTTGTAATCTTATATGACGGAGATAACGCAGGGATACATGCCACAATACGTGCTACGGATATGTTTTTTAAGGAAGGAATGAATGTTAAAACCATTCTTTTCCCTGACGGAGACGACCCAGACTCTTTTGCTCGCAAACACACGCAAGACGAGTTTATAGATTTCTTAAAAAACAATGCTCAAAATTTTATTGTTTACAGAGCAAATCTTGCTTTGGAAGAAAGTAAGAAAGACCCCATAAAAAAAGCCACTTTGGTCAAAGAAATAGTGCATTCCATCAGTCTTTTACCGGATATGGTTGCAAGGGCTACTTATATACAGCAATGTGCTTCCATACTTAATATGGAAGAGCGAGTGTTAAATGACGAACTTTCTCGACAAATAGCCCATAACCTATATGAACAGAACAAACACACAAACACACAACAACCTCAACCAACGCCAAGTGAACCTCCTATAACAATATCTCTTCCTCAAGAGGAACAACAAGAGGTAGAATATACATTTGGAGAAGAAATGCAAGAAAGGGCTGTTATCAAAACATTGCTTAACCACGCCGACAAATCAACAAAGCAAATTTTTATCAACGAAGACAATAAATATATTGAGGACAATGTAAATGTTGGCGAATATATTCTTGCTATGATTAGTGCCGATGAGATAAAATTTAAAAACCCGCTGTACCAAAAAATTTTTGATGCCTATTTTGACGAATACATAAAAAATAACAGATTGCTTAAAACAGATATGCTTTTGAATATGGGTGATGAAAAAATAAATTCTTTGGTTGCAGATTTGTTGGTATCTCCCTATAAGACCTCAAAACTTTGGTCGGAAAAATATAATGTTTTGTTGCCTGATGCCAATGCATCGTCAATTGTGGATAAGGAAGTAAAGCAAACACTTTTACACCTTAAATTTAGAAAATTGGATGCTACCCTCAAAGATTTACGCAAACAACTAAAACAAGTACAGGATGAGGAAAGTATGATGCTTCTCCTGCAAAAAATAAATAACTATACCAAAAGACTAAATTTGATAGCAAAAGAATTAAAAATCTTTGCAAAATAAAATCTTAGGCTAACTACACAACATAACACAATTATTTTTGTTACCTTTGCCTTTCAAAAATATTTTTGACTTTGATAGAAAAAGAGAATTCTTAATTATGAAGTTTGATGTAAAAGAAAACTGTACTTTGTTGGAGTTTGTGATTAAAAAATTTCCGGAGGTTTCCATCACCAAAGCCAAGAAAATGATACTTTATAATTGTTTTACCGTTTCGGGAGCGAATGTAAAAAGTTATGAATATGTATTAAGAAAAGGTGATACATTGGAATATAGAAAATACACGGGCGGAAAACATATTGCAAAAGAAAGACGAGATATAAGCATTCTATATGAGGATAAAAATGTTTTAATTGTAAATAAATCTTTTGGTCGCAAGGTTTTTGACCCTAAGGATAAGAAACACGAGGATATGCTGACAGAGGTAAAGCGTTATGTACATCGTAAAGAACGCAACAGCAGTGTATATATTCTTTTTGCACCGGATGTTTATGAAAGCGGGCTATGTATGTTTGCAAAAAATAAATATGCCTACCAAACAATGAAACAAGAGGCAAATGAAATAATAACTGAAATAGATGCTGTAGTTATAAATTCTCCTAAACACAAGAATGATAAATTGACTTTCTTTTTTCAAGAAAACAAGGGCAAATATTCTCTCAGCCCAACTGCACAAGACGGATTTCAAGCCTATACTTTTAAATACACTACAACAAAAAACCTATCCAATAAAGACGGAGAATTTTTTCAGTTGCACATTATTCAAAACGAGTATAAACCACTATTGACAAGATTTTGCTTAAAACAAATAAATTGTCCCGTTGTTGGTGATGTGCGTTTTGATAAACAAAAAAATGCTAATATGTTAAAGTTTTATTATTCTTCTTTAACTTTTAGCAATATTATTAACGGCAAAAAAGTTACCGTAACTTCAAAACTTCCAAATACTTTTCTCTCATTTAATACCCCTATATATTAATATTTTTTAACAATCAAGAAAATAAAAGATATGAACAATCAAGAACTTAACAATCTAAAACAAAATATTAGAGACTTATATGAACAAATACTTGCTTTGCAAATTTCTTGCGAAGAGAAAAAAGAAGATTTGTTGTTGGATAAATACACACAATTGTTACAAAACACCCAATTGATTATAGAACAAAACAATAAATTGTTTGCTTTGGTTGGTGAGGTTTTGAATAAAATGGATTCTTGCAAAGAACAAAAAAAATTTGATGATACCATTATTCAACACAAAGAAATAAAACCAACAGAATCTGTTAAACAAGAAGAGTCTGTTCGCAATGAGCAAACAGAAAAACAATGTATAGAAACAGAGCAAGAAGAATTGCCTGAAGAGAAAACTGCTCCAAATGAGTTTACAGAGGAAAAAGAAAACGAATCAATAAACTATTCTTCATCAACACAGCAACAAACCGAGGCTCCTAAAACATCCACACATAAAGAGACTTCCTCCGTATTGGAATTTTTACACACAAGGGTTATAAAAGACAGCAAGGAGTCGGAAAACACTACAAAAGCCCAACAAGAAGAAACCGCTTCTCAAAGACTGAATAATTTATTATCTCAAAACGAAAAAAAGCAAGCCGACCAAACTTCTATTATAGAGGAGCAAGCCATTGAACAAAATTCTGTTGCAAAACCTAAATCTATTAGCGATAAATTTGAAGCCGCAAACAAAACAAATCTTAATTTTACCATAGGAATGAATTATAAATTTATGTTTATCAATGATTTGTTTGCAGGCAATGTACAAGCATACGAAAATTTTATAAACGAATTAAATGCAGTATCCACATTAAAGGACTCCATGCAAATAATCAATTCTGCACGTACAAGATATAAGTGGGCAACTACTTCTGTGGCTTATAACAATTTGACCGAGATAATACAACAAAGATTTGAATAATTATGAAAGCAACGGCTTTGATAGTATCAGCACCTTCGGGGACAGGTAAGACCACTATTTTGAATAGATTGTTTGAAAAATTTCCCAATACATTTTCCTTTTCTGTTTCTGCCACTACAAGACAAAAAAGAGAAAACGAGAAGCATGGCGAACATTATTATTTTCTTTCCAAAGAGGAATTTGATAAAAAAATAGAAAACAATGAATTTTTGGAATATGAAAATGTTTATGAAGGTTTGTCTTACGGTACATTGAAAAGCGAAATAGAAAGAATCAATTCTTTAAAAAAAATAGCGGTTTTTGATGTGGATGTGAAAGGAGGTGTCAACATCAAACAACAATTGCAAAATCAAGCCATTTCTGTTTTTTTTATGCCTCCATCTTTGGAAGTACTAAAACTTAGATTATTAAATCGCAAGACCGAAACACAAGAAAGCCTGAATAAACGACTGCAACGTGCCAAAATGGAAATATCATACGCCGATAGGTTTGATAATATCATTATCAATGATAATTTGGACAAAGCCGTTGAGGAATTAGTAAGCATAATTAAAGATAAATTTCTGTTCTAAATATTAGGTTCGCATAAGTTGTAATAGGTTAGGATATGTTCAGATAGAATAGAGATATCATAAAAAACACTCTATGACTTTGGATTACTGCTAACGGATTACAAATTTTATACAATACTATAACCCTCTGTAATAAAAAAATACACTTTTTATTTGGTAGGTATATTTTTTTTACAACTTTGCAGAGTTATAAGATTAGAGCACTTTTTTATGAAAAGAAAACATACATATTATTACATTTTAGAGTATGTCTTTTTATTGGGTAAAAATAATTTCATTTTATAGCCTATTAGGTGGTCGTTGCTACATATATTGTCCTTGACTTGCTTTTTGTAGGCTTCATTTCTCCACCTAATAGGTAAGTAGATTTATTTTCTACTATTAAGAAATGAGGTAAAGACTGTCGATTTAAAATTATAAATAATAAAAAATATGTAAAATGAAAAAGTTATTTTTAATTTTTGGAGTAGTAGCCGTAGTGCTTTGCTCTTGTAATAAGACAAATTCATTGGAAGGGACTTATATTTATGATAAAGAAACGTCATCGGATTTGGAGTCTTTTGTTGAGAGTTCTCCTATGGGCAGCAGCTTAGCACTTGCCGTAGTTCTTTCATCTATTTCTAAAGATGATAGTCTCAAATTCAGCAACCATGCATTAACCATTGTTAACGACAGTATTCTTAACAATGATACTTCTGTTAATAATAATGTCAAAGATATATTACCTTTTGAGAAGATTATCCTAAAAGACTCAACTTTTCTTTTATCTATGCAAGGAAATATTGATTCTTGTAGATACAATATAGTAACTGAAAATAATTCCACCCAAATTATTTTGAAAGACGAAAATTCTAAACCGTTAGATACTATATTGTATAACAATGAAAAACAGACATTGGACTGGCACGGTTTAATATTTAAACGTAAACAATAATTACATTTTCTTTACTGCATAACGACCTACTTACAAAATAAGTAGGTCGTTTTTTATGTGTAATACAATTTTTATAACTCATCTTTAAGGTATTCTCCAATGGAGTTGTTTTTATCTTTTATTGCCTCTTCAGGCGTGCCACAAAAAACTATTTGTCCGCCCTTCATTCCGCTCTCTTTTCCCATATCTATAATATAATCTGCCACCTTTATCACGTCCAAATTGTGTTCTATAACCACCATACTATTTCCCTTATCTACCAATTTTTGCAAAACATTAAGCAAAATTCTTATATCCTCAAAATGTAGTCCTGTTGTAGGTTCGTCCAAAATATAAAGAGTTCTGCCCGTATCTTTTCGTGCAAGTTCGGTAGCAAGTTTTATTCTTTGAGCTTCACCTCCCGAAAGAGTTGTGGAAGATTGTCCAAGAGTCAGATAACCAAGTCCGACTTGTGTAACCATACTCAATTTCTGCACAATGAGAGGGTAATTTTCAAAAAAAGTCAAAGCCTCGGTAAAAGACATATTGAGAACATCGTTAATACTTTTGCCCTTATATCTAACCTCCAAAGTTTCCCTATTGTATCTTTTGCCATGACACTCATCACAAGTAACATAAACATCAGGCAAAAACTTCATTTCCAAAACCTTTACTCCTCCTCCCAAACATGCTTCACATCTACCTCCTTTGATGTTAAAAGAAAATCTACCCGGCTTATACCCTCTTATTTTAGCCGTGGGCAACATGGAAAACAATGCTCTTATATCATCAAAAACGCCAATGTATGTTGCCGGATTGCTACGAGGATTTCTACCTATAGGCGTTTGGTCTATTTCAATTACTTTGTCTATGTTTTCAAGCCCTTCCACAGATTTATAAGGCAAAGCCTTCTGCTCGGAGCGATGATAATATTTTGCCAATACGGGGTGAAGAGTATCATTGATTAAAGAACTTTTTCCGCTTCCGCTCACTCCGGTAATGCATACAAAAATTCCGAGTGGCAAATGTAAATCAACGTCCTTCAAATTGTTCCCATTTGCTCCCAAAAGACTCAAATATTTATCCGAAGGTTTTCTTCTTGCTTTGGGTATTTCTATTTTTTTTCTGCCATTGAGATAGTCCGCAGTTATGCCCGTAAGATGTTTTGTTGTTTTTCCTTCTTTTACAGATTCCAAAAAATCTGAAGGCCTTCCCTCTGCCACAACTCTACCTCCATTCACTCCTGCACCTTCTCCTATATCTATAATCCAATCCGAAGCCAACATCATTTCCTTGTCATGCTCCACCACAATAACCGAATTACCTTTATCTCTTAGTTGTTTCAGAGAATTAATCAGTTTGATATTGTCTGATTGATGCAAACCTATGCTGGGCTCGTCCAAAATATACAAAACATTGACTAATTCGCTACCTATTTGAGTTGCAAGCCTTATTCTTTGAGCCTCACCTCCCGAAAGAGAAGCAGTTTTTTGTCCCAAATGCAAATAACCTAAGCCCACATTTATCAAAAAGTTTATTTTTGTGGATATTTCTCTAATGATTTCTTCACCTATAGCAAATTGCCTTTTTGTTAATTCATTAGGTAGGTTCTTTATCCAAAGGTCAAGTTCTGTCACGTCCATATCCGTTAGGTCGGCGATGTTTTTATCCTTTATTCTATAGGATAAACTTTCTTTTTTCAATCGTTTTCCTTCACATTCCGGACAAGTTTTTTGACTAATGAAACCATTTGCCCATTTGCTTATTGCCGCAGGAGCATCGGATTCGGTTGCATTTTTTATTAAATTTACTATACCTTTAAAACTATTCAAATCATAGAAAGAACCAATATTTGAGTCAATATCAAATTCTTCTATATTCTCATCTTCAAAATCATCTTCCTCTACAATTTCTTTCTCTCCAAAAAGAATTTCATCCAAACATTCTTTGGGCAAATCTTTTAATTTTGTATTGGTTGTACAGTCATATTTTTTACAAATAGAATTTATTTTTTTGTACAATGAAGAAGTTTTATCATTTGTATTTATGGCTGCTATTGCACCCTTGCTAATGGAAAGATTGTCGTCCACTATAAGTTTATCCAAATCCACTTGTGTTATTTCGCCCAAACCCTTGCATCTCGGACAGGCTCCGTATGGAGAATTAAAGGAAAATGTATTTGGCTCGGCATCCGGATAGGAAATTCCTGTAGTTGGACACATCAAATTTTTGGAATAATATTTTGCTTCCTTACTTTCTTCATCTAAAATCAATATATTGCCACCCGCACCTTTAAAAGCCGTTTTTATAGACCTTTTCAATCTTTCTATATTCTTATCCTTTATTTGGAAAGTATCCACCACAATCTCTATATCGTGTATTTTGTAGCGGTCAAGTTTCATTCCAAAGGTTATGTTTTTTACCTCACCATCAACTCTCACCTTAGTATAGCCTTTGGCTGATATTTGCTGAAACAACTCCCTATAATGCCCTTTTCTTCCCTTTACCTGAGGTGCGAGAATACTGATTTCTCTATCGTAAAATTTTTCTACTATGGTTTTTATTATCTGGTCTTCAGTATATTTTACCATTCTTTCACCCGTATTTACCGAGTAGGCATCTGCTATTCTTGCATACAAAAGACGCAATAAATCATATATTTCTGTTACTGTGCCAACTGTGGAACGAGGGTTTTTGTTGGTTGATTTCTGCTCTATGGCTATAACGGGAGAAAGCCCTGTAATCTTATCCACATCGGGTCTTTCCATATTTCCCAAAAAACTTCGTATATAGGTAGAAAATGTTTCCAAATATCTTCTCTGTCCCTCAGCATAAATGGTGTCAAAAGCCAAAGAACTTTTCCCACTCCCGCTCAAACCTGTAATAGTAACTAAAGAATTTCTTGGTATTTTGAGGTTGATATTTCTTAGATTGTGAGCCTTTGCACCAAATATTTCTATATAATCAGTGGTTTTTGTTATCATTTCAAGGTGTTTTTCTTCTTGCAAAAATACTAAAAACTGAATTCAACCTGAAAACGCAACTTTTATAAAATTATTGTAAAACCATAACACTCTAAAGGATGTTTAACATAACATATCAGTGCCATATACATATTGAATCATTGTATTCAAGTTATTATAAAATCATTATCAAAACATTGTATTTGAGTTTTTACAATAATTACAAAGGGCAATTTGCATCTTTTACAAGAAAATTCTGTTGCTATAGTAGGGTCTCGCAACGCAGAAGATGTTTCATTAAAATTTACTAATAACATTGCACAAAAAGTCTCAAAACAATATAAGGTTGTAGTCAGTGGATTTGCCAAAGGAATTGATAGACAGGCTTTGGATATGGCATTATATTATAAAGGTCAAAGTATCATTGTACTTCCTCAAGGTATTACAACTTTTGATAGTGGATTCAAACAGTATTATAAACATATAGTAAACGGAAACTTATTAGTGCTAAGTACCTTTGAAGCACAATTACAATGGAGTACTTGGGCAGCAATGCAAAGAAATAGTATTATTTACGGATTAGCAAACGAAATATATGTAGCACAATCCGACAAAAAAGGTGGTACGTGGGAAGGAGTGCAAAATGGATTAAAAAAAAGTAGAGCCATATATGTTAGAAAACCGGAACAAACGGAAAAAAATGCTAATAATTTATTGATAAAAGATGGTGCCACTCCTGTAGATTTTTATGGAAATATACTTGAAAAAGAAAATAATGAAGATATAGTTTTAAATATGATAGTTGATTTTTTGAAAAATGGTAATGCATACACCTCCAAAGAAATAATAGATAAAATTCATTTGGATTGGAAAACTGTTAAAATGACCAAGTATTTGCAACAAAACAAAGAAAAATTTACAGAGGTTATAAATAGTAAGCCTAAAAAATTCAAATTAAAATCTATTACAACAAATACTTCATCATTATTTTAGTCGCATTTTTACAATATATGTATTTAATAAGCAACGCTCCAACACAAAAAACAAGAGCAGGAAATAGTCAAAGGATTTAAGGAAAATTCTTTTGAACTCAAACGCACGGCAATAGGCACCCAATACGAAAGAATTCTGACCATAGGGGCGGAAAATTTAAGCAAAGAGCAATTCAATAATATTTATTCTTTGCTATATAGCGACTTTGTTTTTCACTATGACGAACCTACACAAAAGTGGGAACGTATCTTTATAGACAATCAAAGCCTTACACACTCCACCAACGGCAGAAGTTTTGAAGTGGAATTCTCCGTTATTTTATAGTTTTTTTTTATAAACTATGCTACCCCGTAATACTTTACAATTTATTGTACTTTTGTAGGCACAGCCTGTTTTAACGGGCGAAGCCTTTAAACAATTATCAAAAAACACAAACCCGAAACACATAACGCAGAGCAATTAACCTGAAAACATAAACACGCGATGGCAACAAACAACGAAACAAAAACCGTACTCCTTGACGTACAAATAGACGATAAAATCAACGAAACACTGAACAAAGTCGCAGAACTTATTTTATAAAATAGATTATTATAAGTTGTAATTGGTTTTTATAGGTTAGCATGGATTTTTATAGGTTTTGATAAGTTTTTATAAGTTGTAATAAGTTACCATAAGCGTTATTGTTAGTGGCTTTACCTCC
>CAZITO010000048.1:0-16449 GCA_964542225.1 uncultured Bacteroidaceae bacterium
AAAATTGGGAATTTTCTTATAGGGGTATTTCTCTATGCAAAGTTACGAAGATTCTCTGACCTGACCAAACGCGTGCAAAAATTTATTTTGTAACTTATTGATAATCAGTAAACCGATTTTGCTGTTTTTTTACTATTTAAGAGGGTAAAGCATGCATTGATAAATTGTTGAAAACAGGCATGGTTTTACAGACTGTTTTATAATATTTTGTCCTAATCATACCAATGTTAACATATAAAAATGTAAAAAAATATTACAACTTTACAATATGCCTTATAGTCAATAATAGTTTATGTTTTCTTGCCTATTTTTTATATTGAATTATATTTTTTTCAAAAAAAAATTTGGTATAAATGAGAATTATATATAAATTTGCAACTGTTATAATTAAAAAAATAACAATATGAATTAATCTATTTATAAACTAAAAAATGTAAAAACTATGAAAAGGGTTGTACTCTTTATGCTAATGGCTCTTTTAATGAGTGTTAGCGGTTGGGCTCAGGTAGAGAGCCAAGTTGGTGATGAAATATCATCTTCTATTTATGTTCCTTCTTATATGTATTACGATTACGCTATTTCTCAATGCCTTTACACTTCAGCGGAATTGTCGGAAGTACCTGCAGGAACAATTACGTCCATAAGTTATAAAAATGTCTCCAATTATGCACCGACAAGGACATGGAAAATACTTTTGGGCGAAACCACTTTAACGTCTTTGTCTAATTCTTCTTTTGTGGCAGAGTCAGACCTTACGGAAGTTTTTTCGGGTAGTGTAGCCTTGCAAGCGAATGGTTGGACTACCATAACATTTACAACACCTTTTACCTATTCCGGTGGTAATTTGGTGGTTACTGTTTTGGATAATACTGGTGAATATACAGGCAATTATCCATCTTTTGCTGTTTGTACCTCTTCGGGGCAAACGTTATATGATTACATGGATAATACACCTTTTACTGTATCGGATTTGTATGATGCTAACAACTCTTTCTACAAACCTGTAATAAAATTCACTGTTACTACGGAAGAAGGTTATTGTACTCCGGTTTCCAACTTGGCGGTTTCCGGTATAACAACCTCTTCTGCGACAATTACTTGGGATGAAATGCAGGATGCTAATGGCTATTCTTATCAGGTTAAGAAGGCTTTGGATACTTGGGCTGAAAATGAAGATTTGACCTCTTCCACAAACACCGTTTCCTTAACTGATTTGGAATCGGCTACTCCTTATAACGTCAGAGTTAAGGCTAATTGTGAAAGTTCGGAATCCATTTATCGCAACTTGAATTTTTACACCTCATGTGCAACCATTGCAAACTTGCCTTGGTCTATTGATTTTGAGAGTGAGGTAGCGGGCAATATGCCTAATTGTTGGGATAGATTACACCCATATACTGATTATCCTAAGGTTACTCTACCCGGCTCTTCTCATGTTTATTCGGGTTCAAAGGCTTTGGAATTTCGTGCAGAGAGTTCAAAATCCATTGCAATACTTCCTCCTTTTGAGACGAGTATAAATGATTTGCAATTATCTTTTTATACACAAAGAGAATCTTCCTCTTCAGGTACACTTCTAATTGGTTATATGACAGATATAACAGACACAAATACTTTTGTCGCCATAGATTCCATAACTGCCACAAGCATAGGAGACGGTAATTATCATTTATATGAGGTTTCTTATGCCAATGTAATATTAGAGGATGGAGTTACTGCACGCATGGCTCTTGCTTACCATACAAGAGGAACCTATTCCTCTTATTATTGGTATGTTGATAATGTGGAGGTTGGGTTGATACCTGCTTGCTCTCGTCCGACACAAATATCAACCTCCGTAACCTCCTCAACTGCTACAATCAATTGGACTTCAACTGCTACAAATTTTGAGGTCTATTACAAAGTAGACTCTGCTCAACAATATGAAACGGCTACAAATTTCATTTCTGCCACAACAGATAATACCTATACCATTACTTTGGAAAATCTGACTCCTGCAACACAATATTCCTATTATATAAAGGCTATTTGTGAGGATACCATTCAGAGCGAGGTAAAAACATTTAAAACAGAATGTGTCGCTTTGACAACTGTTCCTCAAACTTGGGATTTTGAAATAAATGAGGAAGAGACAGAACTTCCTGTTTGTTGGACAAAATACCCTTCAACTACAACAAATGTCAGATATAGTTCTACTTATAAGGCTAATGGTGAAAATTCTTTGTATATATATGGAACAAATGTGGTTGCCGTGCTTCCTACGATTGATTTGACGCAATTAAATCTTACTGATTTGCAACTTAGATTCAATGCAAGACAAGGTTATTCCAACGCAATATTGCAAGTTGGTATAATGTCTGATATTAATGATACCTCTACTTTTGAAACTGTTGCTTCTTTCCCTTTAAGCACTACTTTTACGGAAAAAGTGGCAATGTTCTCCTCCTATACTGGTCAAGGTCAATACATTGCTTTGAGAGGTGCAACAAGTTCTGTATCGGTTTATATTGATGATATTGTTTTGGAAAATATACCTGCTTGTCCTCCTGTACAACAAATACAAGTAACCTCCATAAGTAGCGATGGTGCTACTGTAACTTGGAGTGGCAATAATGATTCTTATTTGGTACGTTATAGAGCGGAAACAGACACAATATGGAGTACCGATAATATAACAACCACAGGCACAAGTGCAACAATATCCTTATTGTCTGCAAATACTAACTACATAGTTTCAATTGCTCCCGATTGTGAGGAAACAACGGATTCCACTTATAGAGCAACCTCTTTTACTACTCTTTGCTCAATGGTTGAAGCTCCTTACTTCATAGATTTTGAGGACGAAACAATGATTAATTGTTGGACGGTGGCTTCGGAGAGTGAGGTTTATGATAATTATTACGGTTGGTTGAATTATCCTGTTTTGTATCAATCCTCCGATGCTACGGTATCCCACTCTCCTATCCTGTTTTGGGGTTTGGCGGCAAATGGTGATGACCCTGTAATTGTGGCTGCTCCAAAGGTTAATTTGGATATAGAACAGACCCGTTTTTCATTCTACATCAGAAAAAATTACGATTACTCTTATATGACGTTTGATGATATAGATGTCGGTATTATGACAAATCCTAATGATACAAGTACTTTTATTCCTCTTCATACTATAAATGCATCTGATATAACGGAGGCGTATTCTTTACAGCAAATAGATTTTAATCAATTTACCGAATACACAGGCAATAACTATCATGTTGCAATAAGATACTTGGGTGCTTACAGTATGTACTACACAGGAGTGTATTACATTGATGATGTAACAATAACATATATTCCTTCTTGCTCAGAACCTACAGGACTTACGGCAAGCAACCCTACAACAAACAGTGTAGACCTTACTTGGACTTCTGAGGAGAGTGATTTCAAAGTTTATTACAAACCTGCTTTTGCAGGAGATGATGTTGCATACACAAGTGTGAATGCTACTTTGACCGATGGTGTTTATACTTTGTCAGAGAGTGATATTCAGCCTGGTACTATGTATAAATACTATGTTGCAGCCATTTGTTCCGATAACTCGGAAGCCCCTTCAATGATTTCTTACTTTACCACTCGTTGTGTTTCTTTGGATGTACCTTATACGGCAGATTTTGAGGATATAACCATAGGTTCTCGTCCTATTTGCTGGACGTTTATCAATAGTGATGGCATTTATCCTTCTGTAAGTGATAGTCGTTATAGAGGACACAATTCTGCAAAAGGTTTGGAATTTCGTTCAACCACAAATGTAACTACGGCTTCCATTGCAGTTATGCCTCACTTCACAGAAAACTTAAATCAACTTTATGTTGAATTTTGGTCAAAACCGGAATCGGATGTTTCTACAGGTGAATATGCTTCCGGTCGTTTGGAGATAGGTTATATGACCGACACAACAGATGTTACAACATTCGTTGTCTTGGATTCCATTAGCGTCTATACTATTACAGACAGTGCTTATCATAAGTATAGGGTGGTTTTCAATGATGTTGATTTGGGTGACGCTACCATGGGATATATTGCTTTTCGTCATGTGGCAAACGGAAATTATTATTGGTATCTTGACGATGTAAAGGTTGCGGAAATACCAAATTGCATAGAACCGTCTCAATTAGCCTCAAGTAATCCTACTGTAAACAGTATAAACCTTTCTTGGACATCATCAGCAACCAACCTAACTCTTTCCTATAAAGAAATCTCGGCAACGGAATATACCGACATAGAAAATGTTTCTCTTGATGAGAACGGAGTTTATACTCTTACAGGTCTTACGCCTAACACCACATATGATTGGAAGGTTAGTTTTATCTGTGCTTCCGATAATGAGACCTATGTTTCCAATGTAATGATATTTACAACACCTTGTGATGCCATTAGCACAGTGCCTCAAACTTGGGACTTTGAAACAGATAATACATCGGGTTCTTATAATAACCCATTGCCTTCTTGTTGGACAAGATTAGGGTCGTACCCTTACGTAAGTTCTTTCGTAACACCATATGCAGGCTTACATGCCCTTTATTTCTATGATTCAGGTATAGGAATATTACCTCAAATAGATACTGAAACTCTTCCTATGAATACCTTGCAACTTAGTTTATATGCAAGAAAATCAGAATATTCTTCTAATTTTAACTTGGAAATCGGAGTTATGACAGACCCTACAAATGTCAATACATTTACTCTTGTTTCTTCTATACCTTTAACTTCTACGTACTCATATTGTGAAGTACCATTGTCTTCCTATACAGGCGAGGGTACATATATCGCATTGCGAAACAATACGACCAATATTTGTTTTGTGGATAATGTAACCTTAGAACTTATTCCAACATGTTCTCGCCCAAGTGATATAACAATAACGACCACTTCCGATGAGGTTACTCTTACGTGGATGTCAACGGGTGAGGATTTTGAAATCTATTATAAAGAGGCATCTGAAACAGACTACGATTTGGCTACAACCACAGTTTCAGCCGGTGCAACCAACAATACATGGACAGCAACCGTTTCCAACCTTACTCCTGCCACAACATACGATATATATGTAAAGGCTGTTTGCAACGAAGGACCTCAATTGGAATCAAGTGTTGTAACCTTTGCTACTTCTTGTGTCTCAATAAGCACTGTACCTCAAACCTGGGATTTTGAAGAAACAGGCAACACCGCGGGAACTACTTCTTACCCGCTGCCTTCTTGTTGGACAAGAACCGGTACATCGCAACCATATTCTTATTATGGTCCGGGAGTCGCTTATCAAGGCTCTTACGCACTTTATTCTTACAACAATAATTCTTTGGCTGTACTTCCTCCTATAGATACTGAAACATTGTCTTTGAATAGTTTGCAACTTTCTTTCTATGGAAAGAATGGAGGTTATAATGCCACTACGGTAGAAGTTGGAGTTATGACAGACCCTGCGGATGCCAATACATTTACACTTGTATCTTCTGTGGAATTGACTTCATCATATGAACTTTATGAAATATCTTTTGCTTCATACACAGGTACAGGTTCTTATATTGCTTTGAGAAATGTTTCTTCAAGTTCAATGTATGTGGATAATGTAACCTTAGACCAATCTTCTGATTGTGCTCGTCCAAGTGCTGTAACAGTGTCAGCCTCTCAAGAACAAGCAACCATTACTTGGGCATCCATGGGACAATCTTTTGAAATCTACTATAAAACAAGTACTGCAAGCACTTATGATATTGCAGACGCTACCATTACTGCCGGTTCAACAGAGGGAACATGGACAGCGCTAATCAATGCTCTTTCACCTTCAACTCTTTATGATGTGTATATAAAGGTTATTTGTGGTGAAGGCTCTGAGTCTCAATCAAATGTTGTTTCTTTCCGTACGGAGTGTACAACTATTGCAGCCCTTCCATATACAGAAAATTTTGAATCTGTATCCACTTCAGACCTTGGTTGTTGGAGAAATGAGACAGTTTCAGGTTCTGCTAATTGGGAGATAAAACAATTTGGTACTGAAAAGGTTGCCTATAGAACTTACGCCACAGGCTCTTCTTATCTGATTTCACCTGTTTTTGATATTACTTCCTTGAATACACCTGCTTTATCATACAATTGGGAAACTTCTCGTTATAGTACTGATTTTGACTCTTTGTATGTTTGTTATAGAACTTCTCCTACAAGCGATTGGACGATTTTGGTTGCTCATGGACCGAGTCGTGCAAGCGATATTGTTAGCGTACCTTCACGAGATACCATAATAGCCCTGCCAAACGCAAGCAGTACGTACCAAATAGCCTTTCTTGCATCTTGTCACGGAGGTTATGGAGTATCTGTTGACAATGTGGTAATAAATAATAACGGAGGAGTTGTTATACCTATAGAGCCTACGGTTGCAACCAACAACACAAGCAATATAGCACAAACTTCGGTTACTCTCAACGGAACAATAACCAATGCGGGTAATCAAACCATAACTGCCAAAGGTTTTGAGTGGAAAACAACTTTCAACGGAACATACACTCAGGTACTTTCCTCTGATGAGGGCAATACTTTTACCTATAATCTTACTAACTTAACGGCAAATACTTCTTACACATACAAAGCCTTTGCTACCACAGCCAACGGCACGGTTTACGGTTCGGAGATAGTATTTACAACTTTTGCCGAAGGAGATGACCCTTGCACTACTGTAATTGCTTCATTTAGTAAGACGATATGTGACGGTGAGACATTCACATTCAATGGACAAACTTACACTACATCGGGTATGTATACAACCTTAGTTGCAGGACAAAACGGAGATTGTGATACAAGTTATACTATAACCTTAACAGTATTGCCTCAGATAGCAGAAACTATTACAGAAACATTGTGTTACGGTGAAACATTCTCCTTTAACGGACAAACCTACAACGCTACGGGTACATATACCACAACAGTAGCAAGTCAAAACGGCGATTGCGATACCCTTTACACAATAAACCTTACCATCCTGCCACAAAACACACCTATAAACGATGAGGTAACTATTTCACAGAGTGAGTTGCCATACTCTTATCACGGACAGACATACAGTGATTTTGGCTCATACACTCTAACCACACAGGATGAGAATGGTTGCGACCAAGTTTATAACTTAACTCTTGTACACAATTCGGGTATATCAGAAGTTGAGGGAGGTTTGACTATAAGCCTATATCCAAACCCTACCGACAACAATGCCACATTAAGAGTTAAAGGTTTAAGTGAGCAGGCAACGATAATAATCACCGACCAACAAGGTAGAGTGGTATCATCCAAAGTTTTGGCACAAGGCGTGGAGACTTTGGAGATAGAGACCGCAAACCTTGCAAGCGGAGTTTATTATATAAGAATACAAACCGCAAACACAATAAAGACAGAAAAACTCATAAAGAAATAACAGGCTCAGCCTGTTTTATATGGGCAAAGCACCCACAGGGTGTTTTATAGGGGCAAAGCCGTTATGAGCGGTGCTTGTTAAAAATGGCAAAGCCAAAATGAGAAAAAGATTTACATAAAAATCAAGGGACACTCTTTTAAGAGTGCCCCTTTTCTTTTAAAATAAAAAACTTATTTAGAATGTTATTTTATAGTCTTGTAGGAATTTAACAGATTTTTGTATCAGACTATACATTACTTCGTCATTTTCTATAAAATGCACTTGTTTTCTGTACTCTTTTACGAACTCTTCTATTATAGTGGATGATTTTAGTCCTGTTTCTTTTTTGCGGAAGTCCAAAGCCTGAGCTGCATTAAACAACTCTATAGCCAAAACTCTTTCCGTATTATTTACAACTCTGAATGTTTTGGTGGCGGCATTTGAACCAAAAGAAACGTGGTCTTCTTGTCCTTGACTACTGTCTATTGTGTCCACAGAGTTAGGCATACAAAGCATTTTGTTTTGATTTACTATGGAAGCAGCAGCATACTGAGGTATCATAAAGCCAGAATTAACACCGGGTTTTGCCACAAGGAAAGAAGGTAAATTTCTTTTTGCTCCTATCAGTTGATAAGTTCTCCTCTCTGAAACAGAAGACAATTCACTGACTGCTATTGCAAGAAAATCCAAATTTATCGCCAAAGGCTCGCCGTGAAAATTACCTGCTGAAATAACCATATCTTCATCAGGGAAAACAGTAGGGTTATCGGTTGCAGAATTTATTTCGGTTGTTATTATATCTGCCACATGATTTATAGCATCTTTGCAGGCACCGTGTATTTGAGGCACGCAACGGAAAGAATAAGGGTCTTGTACGTGTTCTTTGTGTCTTTTTATTATCTCACTGCCTTCCAACAATGAGCGTATGCGTCTTGCTGTTACCAATTGTCCGGCGTGTGCTCTTACAAGATGCACATTGTCAAAGAATGGTTCTATTCTGCCATCAAAAGCCTCCAAACTTACAGTCATTATAAGGTCGGCAAGTTTGCTCAAACGTTTTGCTTTAATGATGGAGTACATAGCAAAAGCACCCATAAATTGAGTTCCATTCAAAAGAGCCAACCCCTCCTTACTTTGCAACTCTATAGGCTGCCAATTCATTTGTTTGTTTAACTCGGCACCGCTAATTCTCTTTCCTTTATAATCTACTTCGCCCAAGCCCAAAAGAGGCAAACACATATTAGCCAAAGGTGCCAAATCTCCGCTTGCGCCCAAAGAACCTTGCTGATAAACTACAGGGAAAATATCATTGTTGAAAAAATCCACCAATCTTTGCACTGTAACAAGTTGAGTGCCTGAGTGACCGTATGAAAGAGATTGTATCTTATTCAAAAGCATAAGTTTAACCACCTCATGAGGCACTTCTTCTCCACAACCGCAAGCATGAGACATTACAAGATTCTTTTGTAATTGGCTTAACTGCTCTTTGCTGATGGAAATGTTACACAAAGAACCAAATCCGGTAGTTACTCCGTATATAGGTTCTTTTTGGTTTTCCATTTTTTTGTCAAGGTATTCTCTGCATTTTTGAATACGTTTTTTGCTTTCCTCTGAAAGTTCAATTTTCATTCCCTTTTCCATTATCTCACTTACTCTATCAAGTGTAAGAAGAGAAGGACTGATATGATGTATTTCCATGATATATTTAGTTGTTTATAATTATTACCTTATTTTTTGTAAAGTATCTTGTTATAAAAAGATACCAAAAACATAACACTTGGCTTGCAAAAGTACAATATTTTGTTGGAATTGTGAAATATTCGGGTTGTTATGAGTTAGAATAATCAGCCCCGTGTTTTGCCGTATAAAATTCTCTGATAATAGTGTATGGAGGGGGAAAGTTATCAAGAAATTTAATTAACTTTGCAGTGTAAAAAGAGAAAAAAGAGTTATGACAAGGTTTACACATTTACATCTACATACACGATATTCAATATTAGACGGAGCCTGTGAGGTAGGCAAAGTTATAAACAAAACCAAGGAATTAGGTATGGAGGCTTTGGCCATTACCGACCATGGCAATATGTATGGAGTTTTGGATTTTAGAAATAAATGTGTAGAACATGGAATAAAGCCTATACTCGGTTGTGAAATGTATGTTGCACCCGGTTCTCGCTTTGATAAGAAACCCACCGCAGCGGGAGGAAAGCAAAGAAATAATCACCTTATCCTGTTGGCTAAGAATTTTGAGGGTTATCAAAACCTTATAAAATTGGATTCGCTTGCCTATGAAGATAATGCCTTTTATAGACACCCTCGTATAGACAAGGAACTTTTGTTTGAGCATAGCAAGGGGCTTATATGTTCTTCTGCTTGTGTTGCCGGTGTTATACCACAATTGCTTTTAAACGGCGAGGATGAAAAAGCCGAAAAAATGGCTTTGGAATACAAAGAAGTTTTTGGTGCAGACTACTATATAGAATTGCAACGTCATGTTAAAAATGAAGAACAAATAAAAGTCAATCCTAAACTTATAGCCCTTGCCAAAAAATTGGATATAAAACTTTTGGCAACCAATGATGTACATTTTATAAACCAAGATGATTTTTTTGCACATAGAATATTAATTTGTCTTAATACGGGAAAAAAGTTAGACGAAGATACAAAAATGGCTTATACCGGTGAGGAATGGTTGAAATCGCCCGAGCAAATGTTAGAACTATTCAACGATGTACCGGAAAGTGTTTCTAATACTCAAGAGGTTGTTGATAAAGTGGAAGTATATGATTTGGAACGCAAACCGATTCTACCTGTTTTTGATATACCGGAAAGTTTTGGAAAATTGGACGACTACTATAAAAAATATTCAGAGGAGAAAGTAAAAAAAGATATAGAGGAAAGCCTTATAAAAAGAGACAAATTGAAAGCCGAATCAACTCAAGAGGAAAAAGAGGCTTTGGTGAATAAGACTTTAAAAGACAAAGGTGGCTATGATAAACAGGTAAGAACAATTTTTGATTTTGAGTATTTGAAATATCTCACCTATGAAGGAGCAAAGAAAAGATATGGAGAACCTCTAAAAGAAGAGGTTGTACAACGTATAGACTCGGAGTTGGATACTATAGGTTGGATGGGATTTCCGGGATATTTTCTTATTGTACAGGATTTTATAAATTATTCGAGAAACAATCTTGGAGTTGTGATAGGACCGGGTAGAGGTTCTGCGGCGGGAAGCGTGGTTGCTTATTGTTTAGGTATAACTCAAATAGAACCTATGAGATATGATTTGTTGTTTGAGCGTTTTTTGAACCCCGACCGTATATCTTTGCCCGATATAGATGTGGACTTTGATGACGAAGGAAGAACAAAAACCCTTCATTATGTACAACAAAAATATGGAGCCAGTCATGTTGCTCAAATTACTACTTTTGGTTCTATGGCGGCCAAAAGTGCAATAAAGGATGTTGCAAGAGTTTTGGATTTGCCTCTGCCGGATAGCAACAGATTGGCGAGTTATGTACCTTCCAAACCCGGAATAACCCTAAAACAAGCAATATACGGAGATGAAAAAAAAGGAATACCTGCAAGCAAAGAATTGCAAGATGTTATAAATAACGGCTCTGAATTGCAAAAAAATGTTTTGAAATATGCACAAGAATTGGAAGGTTCTTTGCGTAGTACGGGAGTGCATGCTTGCGGTATTATAATAGGCCCTGATGATATTTCCAACTATGTACCACTAACCAAACCGAAAGATTCTGAAATGATGGCCACACAGTTTGAAGGCAAACTGATAGAAAGTGTGGGAATGATAAAAATGGACTTCTTGGGACTTGCCAACCTTTCCATAATCAAAGATGCTTGTATAAATATCAAAAAGACACACGGAATAGATGTGGATATAGATAATGTAAGTTTGGATGACAAGCAAACTTTGGATTTGTTTGCAAGAGGAGACACAACGGCAACATTCCAATTTGAAAGTGAGGGAATGAAAGCCCATTTACAAAATCTTAAACCCGACAAGTTTGAAGACCTTATTGCCATGAATGCTCTTTATCGTCCAGGTCCCATGAGTTATATTCCTTCTTTCATAGATAGAAAACACGGCAGGGAATCCATAGAATACACTTTCCCTCAGATGGGAAAGTATTTGAGCGATACTTATGGCATTACTGTCTATCAAGAACAAGTCATGTTGCTTTCTCGTTTGTTGGCCAACTTTACTCCGGGTCAAGCCGATACTTTGCGAAAGGCTATGGGTAAAAAAAATCTTACCCTTATGAACGAGTTGAAAGAAAAATTTGATATAGGCTGTCAACAAAATGGTTTGGATAAGCAAAAAACCGATAAGATATGGGAAGATTGGGAAAAGTTTGCTTCATACGCTTTCAACAAGTCTCACTCTACTTGTTACGCCTTTGTGGCTTTTCAAACAGGATATTTGAAAGCACATTTTCCTGCAGAGTATATGTCGGCGGTACTTACTCACAACTTGAAAAACATAAGTAACCTGACTCTTTATATAGCAGATTGTCAAAAGCATGGTATAGATGTTTTGGGGCCTAACATAAATGAGTCGGACGTAGACTTTATGGTAAATAGCAAAGGGCAAATACTTTTTGGTTTGGCTGCCATAAAAAGTGTAGGGCTTGCGGTTGCACAAGCTGTCATAGAAGAGCGAAAGAAAAACGGAGAGTACAAGTCCATAGTTGATTTTGTGGAAAGAAATATAGGAGGAGATGTTTCCAAACAATCTATAAATCGTAAAAGTATAGAGTCCTTGGTAAACAGCGGAGCATTTGATTGCTTCAAAGATACTCACAGGGCGCAATATTTATATGTAGATAAAAACAATGTTTCCTTTATAGAGCAATTGATGAAATATTGTATAAAACAAAAGGAACATGATTTGGCTTCTCAAACCTCTCTGTTTGGAGGAGATACGCAAGAAGAAGTTTTGGAAATAAGTTTCCCAAAATGTGAGCCTATGAGTAAGTTGGAAATGCTTAAAAATGAAAAAGAAATGATAGGTTTTTATCTTTCCGGGCATCCTTTAGACATATACGAAAATGAAATCTCTACTTTTGTCACCAACAGTGTAGTGGAGTTGGAGGATATGGAAACATTGTTTAACAATAAAAACAACCTTTCTTTTGCCGGTGTTATTACAGATGCGAAAGAAGCAGAAGGAAAAAATGGTAAGAGATACGGCTTTTTTACTTTGGAGGACAAGAGTGGAGCCTATCGTTTTTCTCTTTTTGGACAAGATTACATAAATTACGGTAAATATTTAAAAACAGGTTTGTTCATATTTGTAAAAGGTATAGTGGGAGAAAGAAGAGGCAAAGAAAATTTTTTGTCAAAAGAATTTCAAATAACCAAAATAGAACTTTTGGAAGATATGTTTAATAAGTATGCCAAAAGTTTGAGGCTTAAACTATTATCGGACAATATAAGTGAATCTTTTATAAAGAGTATAACTCTTTCTGCAAAGAAAAACTCAGGTACTTCTTTTATAGAATTTTCTATACACGATACTCAGAACAATGTAGACACAACACTTATTGCCCGTAAATATAAAGTAGCAATCGCTCCATTTTTGCAAGAGATAAAACCCATGTTAAATACCGGTACTATAAACAAATTTTCCGTGGAAGTAACAGGACTGTAAGACAATGTGTTATATTCCTTTTTCTCTCATACAGCAATTGGGCAAAGAGGAAGGTTTTTGCCAAATGGGAGCCATAGCAGTATCAACAATAAAAGAGAATTTTTTTGATACTTGGTTGCAAGAGGGTAGGCATGCTTCAATGTCTTATATGGAGTCTTATAAAGACAAAAGGCAAAATCCCGCAATGCTTGTAGAAGAGGCTAAAAGTATGATTTGTTTCCTTTACTCCTACAATGATGACAGGGCAGACGAAAATAGTACTTTGAAGATAGCCCACTATGCGCAACGCAAAGATTATCATTATGTTCTTAAAGAAAAACTTCGTAACATAATAACAAAACTGCAAGAAAAATATAAAGATTTTTCAGCAAAGGCTTTTGTTGATACTGCACCCATATTGGAAAGGTATTGGGCAAAAAAATGCGGTCTCGGTTGGATAGGCAAGTCCTCTCTTCTTATAAATCAACAATATGGTTCCAAAATATTTTTGGGAGAAATTATTTGTAATTATACTACTGATTACAACGAAACAGAAGCAAAAAATATGTGTGCTTCTTGCTCCCGTTGCCTTAATTCTTGTCCAAATAAGGCCATAGGAGAAAACAATTTTTTTGATGCAACAAAATGTGTATCATATCAAACCATAGAAAATAAAGATAAAATTCCTAATGATTTTAAGACTATGGGCTATATCTATGGTTGTGATATTTGTTTGGAAATTTGTCCTTGGAATAAAAAGGCTCTTAAAGTTCCAAATCAAGATATTGAAACCAAACAACTTATAAAAATAATTTTAGAAAAAATATCGCAAGCAACATTGGAGAAAAAAGATTTTAAACATCTTGCCAAACTTTCTCCTATAAATAGAATAAAGTACGAAAAATTTTTGGACAATATTTCTCACAACCAAAACAATATGTCACAACAATAACAAAAAAACTACAATGTTTTATGATATTTGGGAAAAGTCTGTTATAGGGTGCGTTGTTTCCAAATATTTTCTTAATAATTCGTTGTCTTTATGGGTAAAAGTCGGGTCTTTTTCAAATATCAGGTTGGCAAAGTCACGGCTACGTTTTACTATGGGTTCATCCTTTATTATATCGGCAATTTTTAATTCCAAAACACCGCTTTGTTCGGTACCTGCAATATTTCCGGGTCCTCTCATTTTCAAGTCCTCTGTAGCCAAAACAAATCCGTCGTTGGTTTGACACATTATTTCTATTTTATGTCGGGCTTCTTTGGAAAGTTGGTCTTTACTTCTTAAAATACAATAACTCTGTTGGGCACCTCTGCCTACTCTACCTCTTAACTGATGCAATTGGCTGAGTCCAAAACGTTCGCTATTTTCTATTATCATAACCGTAGCATTGCTTACATCAACTCCAACCTCTATAACCGTAGTAGCCACCATTATTTGAGTCTCTCCTTTGGCAAATCGTTGCATTTCATAGTCTTTATCTACCTCTTTCATTTGTCCGTGCACAATGCTTATTTGATATTTGGGCTTAGGAAACTCTCTTTCCATACTGTTGTAGCCGTCCATCAAATCTTTCAAATCCAATTTATCATTTTCATTTATCAAAGGATAAACAACATATATCTGTCTGCCTTCGTCTATTTGTTTGTGCATGAAAGCAAACATTTTAAGTATATCCCTGTCAAAAAGATGTATTGTTTTGATAGGTTTTCTGCCGGGAGGCAATTCGTCTATTATTGAGTAGTCCAAATCACCGTAAGCCGTCATTGCCAAAGTTCGCGGTATGGGTGTGGCTGTCATAACCAAAATATGAGGAGGTTTTACTTTGTTCTTTTTCCACATACGACTCCTTTGTTCTACGCCAAATCTATGCTGTTCGTCAATAACAACAAAGCCCAAATTTTTAAAAATTACACTATCCTCCAAAATAGCATGGGTGCCTACAAGAATATTTATCGCTCCTTCCTCTAAGTTGGAGAGAATATTTTTTCTGGCTTTTCCTTTTACACTACCTTGTAGAAGAGCAACATTGATATTCATCCCATGCAAAAACTTATTAATACTGTTATAGTGTTGCATGGCAAGTATTTCGGTAGGTGCCAAAATGGTAGCCTGAAAATCATTATCCAAAGCAATAAGCATGCACATAAGAGCAACCAAAGTTTTACCCGAGCCTACATCTCCTTGTAAAAGCCTATTCATTTGGTGGCCGTCTCTCATATCGTTGCGAATTTCTTTGATAACTCTTTTTTGTGCGTTAGTCAGTTCAAAAGGCAAGTTATGATTATAGAAATTATTAAAATTCTGTCCGACTTTTTGAAAAACAAAACCATTGTTTTTGCTTAATCTCCTTCCTTTCTCATACAAATGACCTATTTGCAAAAGAAACAGTTCTTCAAATTTCAACCTATATCTTGCTTTGGTAAGCGCATCCGTGGAAGATGGAAAATGAATCTCCATGAGGGCTTGCTCTAATGTTATGAGTTTGTTGAGTTTTATTACATATTCAGGTAAAGTTTCATTTATTTTGCCTGATAATTCTGTTAAAAGATTCTTTATTAACTTACTGAGAGCCTTAGATGTAAGAAAATTCTTTTTCATTTTTTCTGAAGTATGATACATTGGAGAAAACTTTTCTTTTATAGCCTCCTGCTCATAAATATAAGCGTCTTCTATTTCGGGATGAATAAATGAGTATGTGTTTTGAAATAGAGTCGGTTTGCCAAAAACTACATACTGCTTACCTCCTTGTATTTTTTTATCTATCCAATTCAAGCCCTTAAAAAATACTATTTCCACTCTGCCGGTAGTATCCTCCAAAACATAAACCAATCTTTGATTTTTTTGACTGCCCAATAGTTTTTTTTCCCTGATAACACCTTTTATTTGTATATATACGTCTTCGGAAGATATTTGATTTATGAGCAAATATTGACTTTTGTCCACGTATCTGAAAGGAAAATAATACAACAAATCGTGCCAAGTGCATAGCCCCAACTCTTTTTTTAGAAGGGTTGCCCTTTTTTCTCCCATGCCTTTCAAATATGTCAAATCATAAACTAAAAGATTCTCTTCCATTCTATACTCATATAAAAATATGTTGCAAAGTTAGTTAAAATTTTTAACAACCCACAAACACATCAGACGCAGGGTGTTTTATGTGTGCAAAACCATATTCGTAGGAGTGATTTCTAACTTTTTTATTTCTTATATTACATATCTTTAATTATACCATTGTTGACTCATACAAAATAAATAATCACTTATTTATGGTCGCAGATTTAGTCTAAAATATACCTGAATTTTGGAAAATCCGTTTACTGAAAATCAATAAGTTACAAAATAAATTTTTGCACGCGTTTGGTCAGGTCATAGAATCTT
>CAZITO010000049.1:0-16260 GCA_964542225.1 uncultured Bacteroidaceae bacterium
TCTCTATGCAAAGTTACGAAGATTCTACGACCTGACCAAACGCGTGCAAAAATTTATTTTGTAACTTGTTGATAATCAGTAAACCGATTTTTTTTGTTTTTCTTTTGCTTTTTATGGGTCAGCATAGAGCAAAGCCGCACCCACAGGATGTTTTATAAGGGCAAAGCCGCACCCACAGGATGTTTTATAAGGGCAAAGCCGCACCCACAGGGTGTTTTATAAGGGCAAAGCCGCACCCACAGGGTGTTTTATAAGGGCAAAGCCGCACCCACAGGGTGTTTTATAAGGGCAGAGCCGTTATATTTTTTGATAGGTTATAATGGGTTGTAATGAGTTATATGGAGTGGCACAAGTTAAGATAGGGGGCAGAGCCGTTGTTTTTTTATTTTATTATTTGATATATCTCGGGCAGGTTTCTGCAGTAGCCGTCAATATCCAAGCCATAACCAAGAATAAAAGGGTCTTCTATACTCATACCCACGTATTTAACCGGGTATTCGTATTTGAATTTTTGTGGTTTAAACATTAAAGTTGCTATTTCCATACTTGCGGGCTCCTGCCTCAAAAGTTGCTCTCTTATATTTTGCAAAGTAAAACCACTTTCCACAATATCCTCCACCACTATTATATGTTTCCCCCTTATATCTTCGTTAAGTCCAATTAGTTCTTTGAACTCTCCTGTGGAGTGTTCGCCTTGATAGGTACTTACTTTTACAAAACTTATCTGGCACGAAACACTTATTTCCCTCAATAAATCGGAGGCAAAAATAAAAGCGCCGTTCAAAACCACAATAAAAAGTACTTCTTTGTCTTTGTAGTCCTTGTTTATATTGTCTGCCAAACGACTTACAATAGTGTGTAATTCTTCTTTTGAGACATACTTTTTAAAAACCTTATCTCCTATGCTGTACATATTTTTTACAACAAAATCAATCTATTATATAAGAATATTGTAAGCCTACGGAATAAGTGGTTTGTTTTTGAAGTTTCTTGTTGGCAAAGTAATTTTGCATTCCAAACTCTATTCCGAATCCATGCCTGTGGTCAAGCGAGAACATACAGCCCAAACGCGGAAGCACTCCGAATTTGATACCCGATTGTCCTTCAAAATCTCTGTAATAATAATCGTTGATATTTTCCTTTGACAGAGAATAATCATATCTGCCCAAAACAGCGCCAAAGCCTATGCCAACGTATGGTTTTATTTTTTCATTAAAGAAGTAATAATTGCAAAAAACAGTCAAAGGTACTTGCCAAGCAACAAAGGTTTGTTTTGTAGGAAGAAAAGGAAGTTTGGCAGTTTCGGGTTGAAATCTGTCGTACCCCAAAGATAAACCCCAAGAAAGTTTTATTTCCTGATACTGAAATTCCACTTGAAAATCACCACCCGCTCCCCATTGATAATTATCTTTGATATCTCCGTTTGTTATAAGATAATGACCTCTGAGAGAAAGAAATACATCGTAAGGTTCTCCACTGCTCAACCTATGCCTGTTTTGTGCGAAAACGCCTACAGACCCCAATAAGAGAAAGAGAATCAATATTTTTTGACATAAATTTTTCATATACTATTCAATATTAAATGATTTCAAATTTTATTTTTGTTTTGCCCAAGAATCTTTTAATGTACAGGTACGATTGAAAATCAAGTTATCCTCCCTGCTATCGTAATCAACAGAAAAATATCCCAAACGCTCAAACTGATATTTGTCCAAAGGTTTGGCGTTGCAAAGGGCTTTTTCCATTTTACAATTTTTCAACGTGGTCAAAGAATCAGGGTTTAAGTTGTCAAGGAAAGTTTGCCCTTCTTGTGTTTTGTCGGGTATTTCGGTAGCAAACAGTCTGTCAAACAATCTAACCTCCGCATTTATACAATCTTTTGCATTTACCCAATGTATTGTGCCTTTGATTTTTCTGCCGTCTGTGGCATTGCCTCCGCGAGAAGCGGCATCGTAAGTGCAATGTACGGCGGTTACTTTGCCGTTTTCGTCTTTTTCACAACCCACACATTTTACAATATAAGCATATCGCAACCTTACTTCCTGTCCCGGAGTCAGTCTGAAATATTTTTTTGGAGCCTCCTCCATAAAATCATCTTCCTCTATGTATAGAGTATTTGAAAAAGTAATTTTGCGAGAGCCTTTGCTTTCGTCCTCCGGGTTGTTGACAGCGTCCAATTCATCCCAAAAGTCTTCTGAACAATTGTCTATAATCAGTTTTATAGGGTGCAGAACTCCCATAACTCTGTCCGCTTTTTTGTTAAGGTCGTCTCTCAAAGCACCTTCCAAACGAGAATAATCTATAAGGTTGTCTCTCTTTGCAACGCCTATATCCTCGCAAAAGTTTCTGATGCTTTCAGGCGTATATCCTCTCCTTCTCAAACCACAAATGGTCGGCATACGAGGGTCGTCCCAGCCTGTTACATAACCTTCTTTGACAAGTTGGAGCAATTTTCTTTTGCTCATAACGGTGTAGGTTATGTTTAAACGGGCAAACTCATATTGATGTGAAGGGAAAATTTCCAACTCTTTTATAAACCAATCATATAAAGGTCTGTGTATATCAAACTCCAAAGTACAAATAGAGTGCGTTATGTTTTCTATACTGTCGCTTTGACCGTGAGCATAATCATACATAGGGTAAATGCACCATTTGTCGCCTGTTCTGTGGTGAGAGGTATGTATTATTCTATACATTATAGGGTCCCTCATATTCATATTTGGGTGAGCCATATCTATTTTTGCTCTCAGCGTTTTTTCTCCATCGGCAAATTTTCCCTCTCTCATTTGCTCAAAAAGACGAAGATTTTCCTCTACGCTTCTGTCTCTGTAGGGGGAATTTTTGCCTGCCGAGGTAACGGTACCTCTGTTTATTCTGATTTCCTCATTGGTTTGGTCATCAACGTAAGCCTTCCCCTTTTTGATAAGTTCCACCGCCCATTGATAGAGTTGTTCAAAATAGTCCGAAGCATATCTTTCCACCGCCCAATCAAAGCCCAACCATTTTATATCCTCCTTTATGGAATCAACATATTCGGTGTCTTCTTTTACGGGGTTTGTATCATCAAATCTCAAATTTGTCTTTCCGCCATATTTCTTTGCCAAACCAAAGTTGATACAAATACTCTTTGCATGACCGATATGCAAATAACCATTTGGCTCGGGAGGAAAACGAGTTTGTATGGCTTTAATATTACCCTCTTGTAGGTCTTTTTCAATTATTTCCTCTAAAAAATTCTTTTGTGTTTTATCGTTATCTAACATCTGCCAAATATTGTTTATAAGATTATAAAAAAATTATTTCTTTTCTTTAAGAAGGTCCCTTATTTCAGCAAGTAATTCTTCTTGTTTGCTTGGAGAAGGAGGGGTGTCGGGTTTTTTGTCTTTTTTCTTGGAAAGTTTGTTTAACCCCTTTACCATCAAAAAAATACAAAACGCAATTATTAAAAAGTCTACCACATTTTGAATAAAATTGCCATAGGTAATGTTGGATTCTCCTATGGTTATTTTTAGCCCTGTAAAGTCTATACCACCAGTTATTATTCCCATTATGGGCATTATAACATCATTAACCAAAGAAGAAACTATTTTTCCAAAGGCACCTCCGATAATGACACCCACTGCCATATCTACAACATTGCCTCTCATGGCGAACTCTTTAAACTCTTTAACAATACCCATAATTGCTACACTTTTATAAATTTCCAACAATTACCAATTACTCTTGTTATAAGAGTGCAAAGTTACATTTTTTTTGAAGAAAGACAAAATTATTAAAGAAAATACATACTGTAGCCTATGTTGTGCTATGATTTAGAAAAATTTTTAGTAAAAAGAAAAAATTATTTTGCAAATTTTTGCAAATACTATATTTTTGCAGACGAATAATTGTAATAATTAAAAAGTAAAGAAAGAGAAAAGAAATGAAAAAACTATTTTTGTTGTTAGCAATTGCAATGACTCCTTTTATGTTTTGGAGTTGTGATAAGGATGATGTAGAAAGTTTGACAGGCGAGTTAACAGGTTATGTAAAATTTACTTTGGACGGACAGTCCTATGATTACAACGGAGCAGTAAGTACTACCACAGGAGGCAAATTTGTTATAACCACAGGTTCTACTCAAGGAGCAGTAACTTTGTCGCTTGAAAACTCACAAGTGGGCTCTCATCAGTTGGGTTTGGGCAATGATATCAGTGCCATATCAAATTTTATCAGTAACGGTTTCAGTTATGAGAATCTGTCTAATACGCTTGTATTTTACCCTTTCGGTAGTGATGAAAAATATATAATCATAGGAGGCACTTGCAACATTACCTCGGCTACAAGTACCAAGGTTAAAGGTACTTTTTCGGGTATAGCAAAACCTTTGAATGAATTAACAAGTTTTGATGCAACAACTTTGCTTGACCTTATAGCGGGAAGTAACAATATCACGGGAAGTTTTGTGGCATATAAGTTTTGATATAGCAAAATTAAGCAGGAAAACACTACTTTTTGAAATAAAAAGTATTCATTTATAGTCTCATATTTAAAAAAAAATTATAATTTTGCAAATTCAAACTTGCGAAAGAAAAGTAAAGATATACAATATTGATATTAACAAATAATTTAAGAATAAAATGACAAAAGCAGAAATAGTGGCTGAAATAGCACAGAGAACAGGTATGGAGAAGGTTAACATTCAAGAGGTTGTTGAAGAATTTATGACCGTATTGAAAGGTTCCTTGAAAAAAGGTGATAATGTTTATCTAAGAGGTTTTGGTTCTTTCATAATAAAGAAAAGAGCAGAAAAAACAGGTAGAAACATTTCCAAAAATACAACAATCATAATACCGGCTCACAATATTCCTTCATTCAAGCCATCAAAATCTTTTGTAGAGGAAGTGAAAAACAATGTTAAATAATTAAAAGTATAAAAAGATGCCAAGCGGAAAAAAAAGAAAAGGCCATAAAATGGCAACGCATAAACGTAAAAAACGTTTGCGTAAGAACAGACATAAGAATAAATAATCTTATGCAAGGTATGAAATAACTGCAAAAGGTTATTTCATAAGAGATAGAATATTGCGAAACTGCACATTAAAAAATTAAAGTTTCGCAATATTTTTTAAGAAAAAACACCACATAAAAAAACAAACTCCCTAATGGATAAAGATTTAATCATACAAAAAAAAGGAACAGGAGTTGAAATAGCGTTGTTGGAGGATAAGCGTTTGGTGGAGTTGCACAAAGAATATCCAAACGTATCCTACGTGGCAGGCGATGTTTATTTGGGACAGGTTAGGAAGATAATGACCGGTCTCAACGCTGTTTTTGTTGATGTGGGTGCTGGAAAAGACGGATTCTTACATTATTTAGACCTTGGACACAACTTTTTGCAGATGCAAAACCTTGTTTCCAAATGTATTTCGGGTAATATTGATGGGTTACAAAAAAGCAAAAAAAACATACCCGAATTGGATAAAAAAGGAGTGATAAGTGATGTTATCAAACAGGGGCAACTGATTTTGGTGCAGATAACCAAAGAGCCTATATCTACCAAAGGGCCACGTCTTAGCGGAGAGATTTCCTTTGCAGGCAGGCATATTGTGTTGGTTCCTTTTGCCAATAAAATCTCAGTATCTCAAAAAATTAAAAGTATAGAAGAAAGAAAAAGACTGAGAAGATTGCTTGTAAGCATAAAACCCGAAAATGTGGGTCTTATCATAAGAACTGCGGCGGAAAACGCAACTGCGGCAGAATTGGACGAAGAATTGAAGCATCTGTATGAAAAATGGACTGCTTTACAACAAAATTTGAGAGATGCCACTCCTCCAAAAAAAATGGTTTCAGAAGAAGACCAAAGTGTTGTGGTTTTGAGAAATATGTTGAGTGAGGAATTCAATAGTATTTATGTTAATGACGAACATATTTATGAAGAATTAAAATCATACATCAAAAAAATATATCCACAGAAAGAAGATATTCTAAAATTGTATAAACTACAAACACCTATTTTTGAACAGTTTGGAATAGAAAATCAAATACGAAATTCTTTTGGTAAAATAGTTACCATACGTAGTGGAATATATTTGGTTATAGAGCAGACAGAGGCTATGGCTGTTATAGATGTCAATAGCGGAAACAGAACAAAATCATCTCAAGACCAAGAAGAAAATGCCTTAATGGTAAATACAGAGGCGGCCATAGAGATTGCAAGGCAATTAAGACTTAGGGATATGGGCGGAATTATAGTGATAGACTTTATTGATATGTCCAAAAGTATCAATAGAAAGAAATTGTATGACACCATGAGAACTGAAATGGAAAAAGACCAAGCCCGCCATACAATACTACCTTTGAGTAAATTCTGCCTTATGCAAATTACAAGACAAAGGGTAAGACCTGTTTTAAATGTTGAAATATCAGAAGTTTGCCCGACTTGTAATGGTAGCGGTACAATAAAATCTTCAATGAATGTGCTTAGTGATATAAGCAACGATATAAAATATCTTTCAGGCGAACAAAATGAAAAAAGTTTGAAGATGGTGGTACATCCTTTTATCTATGCGTACATAACAAAAGGTATATTCAACAAACCCTACAAAAAATGGGAAAAAGAATATGGAGTAAAGTTAAAAATAGAATCCGAATCTGATTTAGCACTTAATCAATATACATTTTTCAACTCTGATGGAGAAAAGATAGAATTATAATCCAAACTCCATAAGAAAAAAGAAAACGAAGAAACTTTATAAAATCTCTTCGTTTTCTTTTTTTATGATTTGATTTTATGATGTTTTTACTGCTTTTGAGGTGGGTAATCTATGTTGTAGTGCAGCCCCACGCTTTCCTTTCTTTTCATAGCCATACTTATTATGAGATAAGCATTTGCAATAAGATTTCTAAGTTCGCAAAGTTGAGGAGTAAGGACGGAGCGGTTGTAAAGTTCTTCTACTTCATCATAGATAAGTTTTGTACGTTTAAAAGCCCTTTGCAAACGCAGGTTGCTACGCACTATACCCACATAGTTAGACATTATTTGCTGTAATTCTCTTTGTGTTTGAGTAATAAGCGACATTTCCTCATTAAATACCATTCCTTCAGCATCCCAATCGGGCACTTGCTCACAGAAATCAATATTTTTTACTGCCTCTTTGCTGTCCAAAGCCGCACGATGAGAATAAACTAAGGCTTCCAAAAGAGAGTTGGATGCCAAACGATTTGCTCCGTGCAAGCCCGTACGAGAACATTCCCCGGTGGCATAAAGATGTTTGATTGTAGTGCGAGCATATTCATCCACAACTATTCCTCCACAACTATAATGAGTGGCAGGCACTACGGGTATCATATCTCCTCTTGTTATATTTATACCCATTTCCAAACACTTTGCGTAAATATGAGGAAAATGATGCATAATTTCTTCTTTGCTTATTTTGGAACAGTCCAAATAAACGTGGTCATCACCACTCAGTGTCATTTCAGAGTTTATTGCTCTTGCGACAATATCCCTTGGAGCCAAAGAGCCTCGTTTGTCATATTTGTGCATAAAACTCTCGCCTTTTAAGTTTTTCAACTCACCTCCCGCTCCTCTCATGGCTTCGGTTATAAGGAAAGAGGGTTTTTCCACCGGGTTATATAAAGAGGTTGGGTGAAATTGAATAAACTCCATATCTTTCAACCATCCTTTTGCTCTGTGCACCATAGCCTGCCCATCTCCCGTTGCAACTATGGGAGCGGTAGTGGAGGAATAAACATTGCCATTGCTACCCGTAGAAAGCATAATAATTTTGGCAAGATAAGTATCTATGCTGTTTGTTTTTTTATCCAATACGTACGCACCATAGCATTCCACATTGTCCATGTGTCTGTTTACTTCTTGTCCCAAATGGTGTTGGGTTATGAGGTCTATGGTAAATTGATTTTCTTTGAGTTCTATGTTTTTGTTGTTTCTTACTGCTTCTAATAAGGCTCTTTCTATTTCTGCACCGGTATTGTCTTGATGATGAAAAATTCTGTGTTCGGAATGTCCGCCTTCTCTTGCCAAATCATAGAAACCAAAGCGGTTTTTATCAAACTTTGCTCCCCAATTTATCAATTCTTTTATTCTGTCGGTGCTTTCCGTTATGGTAATACGCACACTTTTCTCATCACATATTCCTGCTCCTGCTATAAGAGTGTCTTGTATATGTTTTTCGTAAGTGTCAGGCTCGTACATTACAGCGGCTATTCCTCCCTGTGCATATTTGGTTGAAGATTCTTCAGCCTGTGCTTTGGTTAGCAAACATACTTTGCCAAATTCGGCAACTTTCAGAGCATAACTCAACCCCGCTATGCCCGAACCTATAACAAGAAAATCAACTTTATAACGCATTGTTTTTTATTTTTTTAACTTAACGCATTTGCACCACTGCATATTTCTATTATTTCGTTGGTGATGCCTGCCTGTCTTAATTTGTTGTATGTAAGAGTCAAATCGTTTAGCAGAGATTGAGCATTGTCTGTTGCTTTATTCATACTGCTCATTCTTGCTCCGTGTTCTGAGGTAAAAGAATCCAAAAAGCATCTGTACATTTTTGTATTCAAAAACAAAGGAATAATACTTTGAAATATCTCTGCTCTGTTGGGTTCAAAAATATAATTGTTATTTGTTTTCAATTCTTTGTTTTGTGTCAAATCAAAAGGGAGAAAACTTTCTACTATCGGCTCTTGAACAGCGGCGTTTTTGAATCTGTTATAGATTATTTCCACTTTGTCATAATCTCCTTTTTCATATTGTTTGAGTATTTTGGAAGTAAAAGAAGCAATTTTTTCAAAACTCAATTGTTCCCACATTTCGTCCTCACTGCCCAAATAATTTATTTTTTCTATTTGTTTGAAAACAGCATCACCTTTTTTTCCAAAGCTTTGCAAATAAACCTCTTTGCCTTTGTTTTTGTATTCATCTATTTTCTTTTTCGTAAGTTTGATTATAGAAGAGTTAAACACCGAACACAAGCCTTTATTTGAGGTCAAAGCAATGAGAAGTATTTTATTTTCGTCTTTTTTTGTTTTTATATAAGGTACTTCTTCTGCTTGGTCGTCGGCAAGTCTATAAACCATAGCCTCCATTTGAGAGGAATAGGGTCTTAATTGTACTATAGCCGATTGAGATTTACGCAACTTTGCAGCCGAAACCATTTTCATTGCAGAGGTTATTTGCTTTGTAGAACTTACAGAAGCGATTCTATTACGTATTTCCTTTAGATTTGCCATAAACTTTTATGTATTATGTATCTCTTTGTGGGATGCAAAATTAAAACTTTTTATTAAGATTTGCAGCGTTTTTTTTATTTTCCGCACAAAACAACAAAACTTTACCTCAAATTTAATGCCATTTTATGGTTATTGCTTTTCGTTGCTAACAATTATAAAGAGGAAAACGTTTTGCCCACATACAAAAAAAATAAGGCACTTCAATAGAAGCACCTTATTTCCTTTCTTTCAGCGGTCTGGACGAGACTCGAACTCGCGACCCCATGCGTGACAGGCATGTATTCTAACCAAACTGAACTACCAGACCTTTTTCTCTAAAAGAACTCCGCACACCACTTCTGATTTGCTTTGCAAAATTATATCAAATTTAACTACTGACCAAATTTTTTCTCAAAAAAGTGCAATGTTTAATACTAATTATTTGATTGTTAGTGTATAATAATTTGTAAATTTTTAAGTTTTCACTATAAATTATCTTTATTTTTTACAATACATTGGCAAGTTGTTCCTTTATTTTTTCCAATTCGTCCTTCATTTTAACAACAAGTTGTTGCATTTGGGCATCATTGCTTTTGCTTCCCAAAGTATTTATTTCTCTTCCCATTTCTTGAGTAATAAATCCAAGTTTCTTACCAATGTTTTCCCCGCTTGTTAAGGTTTGTTTAAAATATTTTATGTGTTGAGATAGTCGTGTTCTTTCTTCTGTTATGTCCAATTTTTCTAAGTAATATATCAATTCCTGCTCCAAGCGAGAGGAGTCGGCTTCTATGGGTTTTAATTCTTCCAAACGGGAAAGGAGTTTTTCCTTTATTTGAGGTACTCTGTTTTTTTCAAAAGGCGCAACCTGCAAAGAAAGTTCCTCTATGATGGCAAGCCTTTTAAAAAATTCTTTTTCAAGAGCCTCGCCCTCTGTTTTTCTGTATTGGTCTAAGGAGTCTATGGCCTCATTAAGAGCCAACAACAAACTTTCCGTCTCTTCGTTGCTCAATTCTCCTTGTTCTGCTTGTAAAACGTCATCTCTTCTCAAAAGAAACTCGGTTAAGTAACTCTCGTTTGCACCCACAGATTGAGTCATTTCTCTCAATTGACGAAAATAAGATTTAAACAACTCTTTATTAATATCTATTGTTGCCTCTCCTTTTTTGTAAGAAAGTGTTATAAAACAATCTATTTTACCTCTTTCCAAACGAGTTTTCAAAATATTGTTTATTTCTACTTCTTTACTTCTATATAGGGGCGGAATTTTGAGATTAACATCTGCTTGTTTGGAATTTAGGCTTTTTATTTCTATGGTTATATCTTTTGTATCAAATACACAAGATGCTTTGCCGTAACCTGTCATTGATTTCATAAACAATATCTTTTTAATGTTGATTTTTTTATTTTCTGTCAAAGAAAGGGTTTTTGCTTGTTGCACTCAGCACTATTGCCAAACATTGGCTGTTACCTTCCATAAGTCCTGCCCTTAAAGCGGCTCTGCCCACAGAAAACATTACCCTATTGTCTACTCGTCTTTCCATAGCAACACTTACAGCCGAGCCTATTGCCAAGCCCAAATCCTCCGCATTGAAAAAACAAGGTATTTCTTTTCCTGCCTTTATTTTCTTTTCACAAGTTGCAAAACCGCAATAGCCACAATCCAGTCCCAAGACCTCCACCCTTGTTCCTATAAGCAAAACACATGATGCTTCGAGTATATTTTTTGAATCCCTAAGCAGAAATTCTTGATTAAACTCCTTATAATCTTTTTCCAACTGTGAGGAAAGCAAAGTTATATCCTTTTTATCACAAATAACAATTGAAAAAGTGTCCTTGCCTCTTGCCTTTGGAGCGGTGCGAGCCGCCGTAGCCATAGCCTTTGCCGTGGAAAAAATATATTCCTCCGATATTTCTTCTTGTCTTATCATAATTATTCCTTATTGTAGGTTGGTTGTTTTTCAATATTTACCTACCGTTCATATATTTTATCAATTCTCTTATTGCTTTGCCTCTGTGAGAAATTTTATTTTTTTCTTCTCCGCTCATTTCGGCAAAACTTTCTCCATATCCCTCGGGTATAAATACGGGGTCATAGCCAAAGCCCTTATTGCCATATCTTTCCGTGGTAATATTGCCTTTGCATACACCTTCAAAATATTTTTCCTCCCCGTTTTCTATCAGACATATTACTGTTTTGAAGCAGGCTTTTCTGTTGGTTTTTCCTTCCATCTCTTTCAAAAGAAGGTCTATATTGTCATCAAAAGAACATCTTTCTCCTGCATAACGAGCAGAATACACACCCGGTCTGCCGTCCAAAGCTTCCACTTCCAATCCTGTATCATCGGCAAAACAATCTTTCCCATATTTTTCAAAAATAAAGCGGGCTTTTTGTCTTGCATTTTCTTTTAAAGTACTGCCCGTTTCGGGTATATCTTGGTGAAAGCCCAAATCCTTTAATGAGATAATTCTTATTTTATCCTTTACCTCACGTTGTATTTCTTCAACTTTATGTTTGTTGTTTGTTGCTATTATTATTTCTTTCATATAATTTTAAGAGAAATTTGATTTGCAAAGTTATATAACTTTTATAACTTTGCAAAACACTTCGGTAGTTTTGATAAGGCAATTATATGGGTAATGTTATAATACAGAAATTAAATTCTTTTATTCGTTCTTATTACAAAAATCTTGTTATAAGAGGGGTGGTATATACTTCATTGTTGCTGATAATATTTTTTGTTGTCCTTGCTGTGGTGGAATATTTTGGTTGGCAAAGTCAAAATGTAAGGACCGTTATTTTTTACACCTATTGTTTGTTGGCTACGGTGATATTGTTTGTTTGGGTGATAGTGCCTCTTGCAAAGATTTTTTCCATAGGCAAAACCATTTCTCACAAACAAGCCGCAAAAATCATAGGTGAATATTTTCCGGAAATAAAAGATAAATTGCTTAATCTTTTGGAGTTGCAAGAATTATCAACCTTTGATAATAATGACAATACTCTTTTGTTGGCTGCCATAGAACAAAAAACTTTGTCTCTTTCTCCCATTCCGTTTTATAAGGCTATAAACAAAAGCAAAACCAAGAAATATGCTAAAATACTTTTGGGCGTTATTGCTGTGTTTGTATGTGTATGCTTGTGTTTTCCAAAATTATTTTCCGAACCTGCCACACGATATATAAATCACAATATTTTTTATCAAAAACCCGCTCCGTTCCATTTTGTTTTTAATTCCGATATAGAGGCTGTACAACACAACGATATAGAGATAAAAGTAGGAGTTAAGGGAGAAATGTTGCCCGATAAGGTCAATGTAATAATAAACGGACAGCCCTTGGAAATGAAAAAAAAGGACAAAACTCATTTTCTTTATACTATAACGCAAATACAAAAAACTACAACCATACAATTTGAAGCCGTAGGAGTAAAAAGTCAATTATACACCATAAACGTAAGTCCCAAGCCTGTTTTAACCGATTTGACGGCGGAAATTATTTATCCACAATACACCGGTATAAAGAAAGAGATTATCAACAACGTTACCGATATATCCGTTGCCGAAGGCAGTGTTATCAATTGGACAATACGTAGTAAAGATGCCGAGCAAGTGCTTTTTAAGAGCAATGAAAATCTTCAAAAACTTGAAATAAAAAAAGATTTGACAAAACACAGCGTCAAATATCTTTCTTCACAGAGTATCAGCATAAAAATGAAAAATTCCAAGACGCTTTCCATTGATAGTCTTGCTTTTTTTGTCAATGTAGTAAAGGATGAAAAGCCACAAATAGCCGTTATAGAGGAAAGAGAAAACGATTTGGCGGATAAAATATATTTTCGTGGGCAAATAAAAGATGATTATGGTTTTTCGCTCTTGGAATTTCACCTAAAAAAGACGAGCGACAACAAGGTAACCGACCACAAACGCTCTCTGCCTATCACCACAGAGGAAAACGCTCAGGAGTTTTATTATCTTTTGGATTTGGGGGAATATGAGATAAAGACGGGAGATAGGATAGAATATTATTTTGAGGTTTGGGATAATGACCAAATACACGGGGCAAAAAGTACCAAAAGTCAAAATTTCAATATATCCATACCCGATAACAAAGAAATAGAGCAAAGGGTGGAAAACAACACACAAGATATTAACAAACAAACAGATAACACTCTCAAAGAGTTAAAAGATTTACAAAAGAAAATAAACGAACTGACAAAAAAACTTACCGAAACCAAAGAACTCACTTGGAAAGACAAACAAGAGTTGGAAGAGTTAAAAAATCGTCAAGAGCAAATAAGGGAAAGCATAAAAAATGTAAGGGAAAAAATAAGCGAAAATACTTCCTTGGAAGAGAAATACAAAAACACCAACGAAGAATTGTTAAACAAGCAAATACAAATAGAACAACTCTTTGAAAAATTGGAAAACAAGGAACTCAAAGACTTAATGAAACAAATAGAGCAATTGACAAAACAAAATCTCAATAAAGAAAAACTAAACGAAAGCCTTCAACAGTTGCAAGAAAAAAATGAGGAGTTGTCCAAACAATTAGACAAAAATTTGGAATTATATAAGCGTTTGGATGTAGAGAAAAATATCAATGATGCCATAGATAAACTTAAAGAATTGTCCGACAAACAAGAAAAATTGGCTAAAGAAACTTCAAATAAAAACACAGACAAAAATGAGTTGGCCAAACAACAAGAACAAATAAACAAAGAATTCAAAGACTTACAACAAAAGATGTCCGAAATAGAAAAAAAAGATGTCTCTTTGGAAGACCCCTTTGAATTTAAACGTGAAAAAGAACAAGAGCAAGCTATAAATCAAGAAATGCAAAAGGCTAAGGAAAACATTGACAAGAACAAAAAAAATAAGGCTTCTCAAAATCAAAAAAATGCTTCCCAACAAATGCGACAAATGGCACAAAAGATGTCAAACAATATGGAGGAAAACGAACAAGAACAATTGGCTGAAGATATAGACAACGTACGACAAATACTTAAAAATTTGGTAACACTTTCCAAAGAAGAGGAGTCGCTCATTTATTCTTCTCAACACACACAAGTAAACGACTCTGCTTATCAAAACATTATCAACAAACAAAATGCTATAAAAGAGAGTATGAAAGATATAGCGGACTCTTTGTATAGTATGAGCAAGCGTCAGCCTCAAATTAGCAACACCATATATGAGCAAACCTATAAGGTTAGAGAAAACATCAATTCCTCTTTGGACAAGTTGTTAAAGTATAATCAGAGTGTTTATAACTCACTGATTAACACCCAAGCCTCCGCCTCACAACAATATGCCATGACCTCTATGAATAACCTTGCTTTGCTGTTGGCAGAGAGTTTGGACAATATGAATCAACAACAAGCACAATCAAAACAATCTTCAAAATCTTCCAACAAACAGTGCAAAAACCCCTCCTCTTCGGGTGGAAAAAAGAGCGTCAAAAATATGAAGCAAATGCAAGAGGCTTTGAATAAAGAAATACAACGCTTGCAAAAAGAATTGGAAAAACAAGGCAACAAACCGCATAAAATAGGAGAGTCAAGGCAATTAAACGAAGAGTTGGCAAAAGCGGCGGCACAACAGGAAATGATACGGAAAATGATGGAACAATACTTGCAAGAACAAAAAGAAATAGAGGGCAAAGCGGCAGGTAATATCAACAAAGCACTGAAACAAATGGAGGAAACCGAAAAAGATATAGTTAACAAAAAAATAAATGCAAATACCATAAGGCGACAAAACGAAATACTTACTCGTATGTTGGAAAGCGAAAGGGCTGAAAAAACAAGAGAAAAAGATAACGAGAGAAAATCTACCATAGGCATTGATAAAAAACAAGATGACAAAGAAGATTTTGAGGCCTTTAAAAAATTGAAAAATAGAGATATGGAGTTGTTTAGAGAAATTCCTCCTGTATATTCTCCTTATTATAAGACAAAAATAAATGAATATTTTTATAACCTTGAGCGATAAATTACGTATAAACTTCTGTGAAAAAGGAAATATTAGAAACATATAATAACGAAACGCTTAAAATAGAGCAGTTTATAGAGTACTTGTGTAGAGAAAATCACATACACAATTATTTTGGCAGTGTATCGGTTGCTTTGATGAGTGCAGTAGATTTGACAAAGGGGAAACTCAATATAATTTTTCAAAAAGATAAAAAAGGCATCGCTTTTACCATAGAGGCAGAGGACAAATATTTTGCATTACTTTTGGAGAAAACGCAAACGGAGGATAACTCTTTGTTTTTGATAAACAATCTTTCGGACGAAATCTCGGTAACACAAGAGGGCAGAGTTTTAACAATGAGTTTTTATGTCAGTGGCATAGTACCCGAACTTGCCTTGCAGAGAAAAGAGTTGATAAGTGCTTACTCTTCTTATAAGCAAAAGAAAATACAGGTAGTTTAAAAAAATATATAATTCCCTTATGGTACCGGGTCATAACCGCTTGGTCCCCATGGATTGCATTTCAGTATTCTTTTTATTGCCAAAAAAACACCTTTGAAAGTGCCATATTTTTTTATGGCTTCCAAAGCATATTGGGAACAAGTTGGAGTAAATCTGCACGAGGGAGGAGTTAAGGGTGAAATACAATGCCTATAAAAATTTATCAACAATATAAACACTTTACCCAACAACCAAGATAAAGGTTTAAGTATGGTTTTTAATATGTATATAATATTTTTGGGCTTCATATACTATAACAATTAATCATCGCTTGCAAAGATATAAAATTTTTGCCTTTCAAAACCCCCTCCCAACCATACCCAACAAAAAATCAATATCCGCCATAATTGTAATTACTGCTTGTTTCTATATTGTTTTATGCAAATTGTTATTGCAAAGATAAGGAAAAGTTAAAAAACAAAAGAAATTATGCCAACTTATTATAACTCATAACAGCCCATTAAAACTTATTAAAAAGAGGTAAAAATTAATGGCTTTGCTCTTATAAAAACCCTGTGGGTGCGTTTACTGAAAATCAATAAGTTACAAAATAAATTTTTGCACGCGTTTGGTCA
>CAZITO010000050.1:0-16238 GCA_964542225.1 uncultured Bacteroidaceae bacterium
TTACGAAGATTCTACGACCTGACCAAACGCGTGCAAAAATTTATTTTGTAACTCACTGATTTTCAGTAAACCGATTTTGCCGTTTTTGTCTCTTTTTGATGGGATTTTTAAGGGTTGTAATGTTGTAGCATAAATAAAGCCTATAAGTACAAAATAGGTTTTCAACGTTATTCTCTATTCTCTTATTTCTTAAAAGTCCAAATCACCAAAAACGCAACCACTCATAAATTTTATAAGACAATAAACAGGAAACAGGCTGTTTTTATAATGGTTGGAGTGAAATTATTTTGAAATATAAAGTACCAACACCGCTATATCGGCAGGAGAAACTCCACTGATACGAGAGGCTTGAGCAATGGTTTTAGGTCTTATTTTAGATAATTTTTCCCTTGCTTCAAAGGATAATGATTGCAATCGTTGGTAATCAAAGTCATCTCTTATATGCAGGTTCTCATACTTATTTATCCTATCCACAACCTCTTGCTCCTTTATTATATAGGATTCATATTTTAACTTTATTTCAGCATTGGTCTTAACCTCATTTTGCAAATAGTGTGGTAGTTTATTTATTTGTTTGCTAAGTTGTGGCAATGTCGATATTAAATTTTCCAATCTCACTTGAGGACGCAACAATAGTTTTGCAATTTTCTCCGAATGGGGTATTTCCGGCGTAGAAAGTTCTTGTAACACAGGATTTATTTCCTCCGGATGTATATTTGTGCTTTTCATATAGTCCATCAAAGAATTTGTTGCCATTTGTTTCCTTTCCAAAAGTTGCAATCTTTCCTTTTCAGCCAAACCTATATTAAAGGACTTCTCAGTAAGTCTTTCATCTGCGTTGTCTTGTCTCAAAAGTATGCGGTACTCAGCCCTTGAAGTAAACATTCTATAAGGTTCATCCACACCTTTTGTAACCAAATCATCTATAAGCACACCTATGTAAGCCTCACTTCTTTTGAGAATCAGAGCCTCTTTTTCTCTTATTTTCAACACTGCATTTATAGAAGCCATCATTCCCTGACAAGCCGCCTCTTCATAACCCGTTGTTCCATTAATTTGTCCCGCAAAATAAAGATTTTCCACTTGCTTGGTCTCCAAAGTGGGTTTGAGTTGGGTTGGCGGAAAATAATCATATTCTATGGCATAACCGGGACGAACTATTTTTGCATTCTCAAAGCCTTCTATCTTTCTGAGAGCCTCATATTGAACTTCCAAAGGCAAAGAAGAGGAAAAACCGTTTATATAATAAAGGTCGGTATAAAGCGACTCGGGTTCAACAAAAAGTTGATGACGCTCCTTATCCGAAAATCTTTCAATCTTATCCTCTATTGAAGGACAATATCTCGGCCCCTTGCCCTGTATCCTGCCTTGAAACATAGGAGAATCCTTAAAACCTTTTCTCAAAATATCATGCACTTGCAAAGAAGTATAAGCAAGAAAACATGAGCGTTGTTTAAGTATTTTTTTTCTTCTTAACAGATAAGAAAACTGTCCCGGCTGTTCATCTCCTTTTTGTTCGGTAAGCAATGAAAAATTTATACTCTTACCCTCTACTCGCATAGGAGTTCCGGTTTTGAGTTTTTGTATCGTAAAACCGAGTTCTCTAAGATTTTTTGATAAACCATTGGAGGCTTCCTCTCCCAAACGACCGCCCTCATAATTAACCACTCCGACATGTATTCTTCCACAAAGAAAAGTGCCATTTGTAAGAATAACGGATTTTGATTGAAAAGAAATTCCGAGTTTGGTCTTTACTCCTACAACCTTACTGTTTTTTATAATTACATCTGTTACTTCGTCTTGCCACATGGAAATATTTTCCATCTCTTCCAACGTTCTTCGCCACATAAGAGGAAAAGCAACATTATCAACCTGAGCCCTTGGCGACCACATAGCAGCACCTTTGGACGCATTAAGCATACGAAATTGTATAGTATTGTTATCCGTATTTATTCCGCTATATCCTCCCATAGCATCTATTTCTCTGACTATCTGACCTTTTGCAACTCCGCCCATTGCAGGATTACAAGAAAGAGCGGCTATAGTTGATAAATTTTGAGTAATTAACAAAACTTTTGCACCCATTTTTGAAGCAACGTAAGAAGCCTCACATCCCGCATGACCTCCTCCAACAACAACAATATCAAATTCCTTATTCATAAAATAATTATAATTTCTCCTTTGTCAATACTGCAAAACAAAGTCGCTCTAAATCGTTATACATTTATCAATATTTTTACAATGGTAAGAACAAGTAAAACCATTATATAAAGATCGGAATAAATGTTCCTTTTGATGTTAAAAAAGAATATTGTCAACATATAAGCAGCAGAAGGAGCAAATATAAGCGACATTGTAGAAGCACTCACATCATAAATAAAAGGTAAAAGAGAAAAGACAAATAACAATAAAATAGTTGATATTCTCTTTCTTACAGAAAGTTTTTGGTCGTTTTTGGTCGCCAATGTAATAAAAAACGCAGGTGCCAAAAGCAAGAATAAATAAACAATATAAACCATTTGTATCGGTTGGGTAAGAAAGGTCAAATTGGGTAAAATGGCAAAATGTTGTGAAACAAAAGAAGTGATTATATCATTGTTGTCCGTCAGATAGTAATAGACAAACAAGACTAAAAAAGGAGTCAAAAAGCCAAAAATACTAACAAAAAAAGAACGTAATTTATATATCTTAAAATTAAACAATCCAACCCACATCCAAAAAACCAATAAAATTACAGGACTATAAAATAACGTACCTACGGCAAGCAAAACAGAGGAAAGATAAATTTCATCCAACCCTTCATTTTTATTATAACATTTCAGAAAAGCAAACAATGTCAATATTATAAACATATTTGCAAAGGTTATACTATTCAAGGTCATAAACCTATAATCACTGCTCATCAAAACAATGTAAATAAAGGCTGGAAAAAAGGACGTTTTTTGAGAAAGTTGATAGAAAGTAAAAATATAGTTGAGAAGTATGCCTTGCAAGACCACCAATAAAAAACAAACAATGGTATTTATTATGTTTTGCTCAGGAAAAAAATTTGCAATTGCCTCAAAAAAAGGCATATCAAAACTGCCTTTATGCATAATAGACACAGGAGTAATAAAAGCAGGTAACCACAACAAAAGTGCCACTATTATCAAAAGTACAAATTGTAAAAAGTAATTTCTTTTAAATACTGATACTATCATGGTATTTTTCAATTTTTAATAGTTCCGTATTGTTACGTTAAATAGAGTTAAAAAGTTACATATTTGCACAAAAATACTATCTTTGCAAAACAAATTTATGATACAAGAAGAGAAAAAAAATATAGGTTCATTGTTTGATGGTATTGCAAAAAGTTATGACTTTTTAAACCATTTCCTTTCCCTAAACATAGACAAACAATGGAGAAAAAAAGCAATAAATGTTCTTATACCTTGCGACAGACTTTTGGATGTGGCTACGGGTACAGGAGATTTCGCAATAGAAATACTTAAACAAAATAAGGCTAAGCAAATCTACGGTATAGATGTCAGCAAAGAAATGATTGCAATAGGCAGAAAAAAAACAGCTGCCTTAAAAACCTCTGCCGACATCAAATTACAACAAGAAGATGTTTGCTCGCTAAGTTTTGAGGACAATAGTTTTGAGGCTGTGTCTTGTGCTTTTGGAGTTAGAAATTTCTCTGATTTGGACAAAGGGTTAAAAGAAATGTTTAGAGTTCTAAAAGAAAAAGGACAAATAATTATTTTAGAATTTTCATATCCTCAAAATCCTATTATCAAATTCTTTTATAACCTTTATTTTACTGCTGTTTTACCTTTAATTGGCAAAATTGTCAGTAAAGACAAGCGAGCATACAAATATCTTCCTCAAAGCGTAAAAACTTTTTATCAGGGAGAACAATTTTTACAGCACTTGCAACAAGCAGGCTTTAAAAAAACAAGGTACAAAAATCTTTCCTTTGGTATATGCACCATTTACATAGGGGAAAAATAAATTAAAGAGTTATTTTTTTTATTTCTTTAACCCTCTTCACAAAAAAAGAGGGTGTATTTTTTTAATACACCCTCACCCTCTAAAATATAATTATGAAAACAAAACAAATTAAAAACTATTCTACTACAAGTTTTGCTACACGAGTAGCATCTCCTGCTATCATCTGTATAACATAAACTCCCTTTGTCATACTGCTAACGTCCAACAACTGAGTATGAGTACCCTTTGCTTGTCTTCCGTTATCCAATGTAGAAATCAATCTTCCATTCATATCATACATTCTAAACAAAACAGAAGAAGTTTCATTTAAACTATAAGATATGGTTGCCTGAGTAGAAACAGGATTTGGATAAACATTAAGAGTAGAAACAAAAGCAGGGTTGTTTATTTTTGAAAGTCCGACGTATGATATAGGAGCAGGATTTTCTTGTTGATGTCTTGCATTCACCAAAACTCCTCTTCCATAAGTAGCCGCATACATAACACCGGCATTCTCTGTTGCTGAATAAGTAACATCCTCTGTTATACCGGCAGATGTTTCAGTAAAACTGATTTGAGGAAGATTTTGTGTTTGTTGCCAAAGATGATATACCGGAACATTTATATTTCCATCTTTTTCCCATTGTCCTCCGGCAGTAAAGTTAGACATTTTGTATATACCCTCTTCTGTACCAACATAAAGGTCATTTCCTTCAAATTTTTCTATCAAAGCAGCATAAACCGGTGCTTTGTCAGCATTTGATTGAGGAGGGTTTGCAAGGGATGTAAACGTAGGAGTCTCTCCCATTGCATTGGTTGAATAAATCAAATTATCACCACTCTTATATCCTTCAAAAGCAACAACTAATTTATTAACATTGTTAGGGTCTGTTGCTATGGTTGAAATTTTTCTATCAAATGTACCTATAACAGTGGATTGAAAACGAGAAGTATCTCTAACATTACCGGCATATCTATCTCTAACATAGTACAGAGAAGTATTGTTTATACCATCAACTCTAACCAATTGTGTCTCCTTATAATTCTCGTATGATATACTATCAGAAGTACCATTACCACCATCATAAATATCCAAAGCAAGAAATACACTACCGCCATCGGCAGACATAGCCACCGTTCTAACAGACTCGTTGAAAAGTTTTACAGAAAAATCAGTTCCACCCGATACATCACCTCTTGTGTATATTCTCTTCCATAGAAGGAACTTGGTTGTGTCCAAAACATTTTGATAACCAACATAATCGTATCTACGAGTAAAGTCCATAGGCTGTGCTGTTAGGAACACTCCTTGAGGAACGGATAATACAAACCTTGTTTGTACCTTTGGAGAAACTTTTATTTGATGAGCATTGGTAGGAGCAACCGCTGTATCATAATAGAACAAAACATTAGGGTCTTCGTCTGCTACATCTTCTAATCTGTAAGTATCATCAAATTCTAAAGCAAATGGATAACCCAAAAAGTTATTGTCAGAAATAATCAACTTATCTCCATTTTTGATAGCCAATCCTCTCTCCAAATCTATTTTCTCTTCTCCACGTATTATTTGCATTCCCTCTCTCAAAGTGATAGCGATACTATCAACCAAATTTGTAGCACCATTAAAGGTTTCCCAATAAGTCATAGGAGTAACAAATCTCGCATAAGAATTGCCTGCATAAACATTTTGAGACATAAACATACCTGTTTGGTCTGCAACCGTTGCTGCTCCAAAATTCCAAACAGTTTCCGTCTCTACCTCATCATAAACGCCTTTATTTCCATAAGTTCTTGCTACATTTATGAAAGGTCTTGCTACTATATAAGGTTTTCTTGCAAGAGTGGAAGGAAGAGTTTTATTTATAGCAGAGGAAATTACATTTGTTCCACTTGTAGAAATAGCAGTATTAATACCACTTGATGCGTAGTTATTAGAATTTTCCTCAAAGAAAGAAGTAGATGGGTAGTTTGTACTGTTTATAGCCCAAACATACTGTCCGGTTTTCTGAGTGGCAAACGAAGGAGTTGGGATGTATACCATAGCATTGCTTTGTGCTGCAGCCATTATTGCCCCATCAGCCGCTGCCGTTACCTTGTAAGTCTGCAAATTATTCATACCCTTACCCGGAGTGTAAAGATAAGCCTTTAATACGCTATCATATTGATATGTATAAACACCTGCGTCGGTAGCATATAGTTGAAAAATTGAATCTGCAGCACTGTGAGGGTTTGCCATAAACAATATGCTATGAATATTGGCAGGCACATAACCCATGCCATAGGCATTAGAAGTCTCCAAATCAGTCATATTCATAGTTGGATTTGTCATTGTTGAGAATGAAAAAATTCCATTTCCATTAACATCCTGACCAGAAAGAACTCTATTTGCACCGGCATAAACAATCTCTCTATTATCAGCATCATTTATAGCCAAAGACATCGCATAATTATGTTGTTGTCCATTGCTGAAAGAAGAAGGGGTGATACATTTCCAATTTATATTTCCCTCATCTGTGCCGGTAGTTCTCCATATACCCAAAGCGAAACCTGATAGCGCAGATGTGGTGGCAGCAGAAGGTACTTCGTAGGAACTGTGGTGTATGTAACTACCACCATAGGTATAACCTTTAGAGGATACATAAGCATACAAATAATCTGCATTATTGTTACCAAAAGCAAGTTTAACTCTACCCATTATATTTACGCCTAAGGTATCTTGATTTAACACTATTCTTGTTGTATAAGAGCCATCCTCACCTTTGGTAATCATTGTAACCTCTGCAGCGTTTACGTCATCAAAATAAGCGGCAGCAACTTTTCCATTAGGACTTGCAACCACGTCATATACATTTGAAAAGCCTAATGACAAATTGGTAATTGCGTTATTTGTAGTGTTTATAGCAAACAGACCTGCGTTTTTTGTTGCCACGTAAACAGTGTTATCAGCATAAGCCATTGCGTTTATATAAGCCCAAGACTGAAATTCGTCATATTTATTTTCAACTTCGGTTCCCTCTATTCTTGTAAAAAAGAAGTTATCCGTATTGCAAATAAAATCATATTTTGCATCAGCACTTTGCAAAGACTCAGCCCAATTGGTTGCAATTGTATTGCTTTTATACACACCGCTACCAATTCTGCCTGTAGGCTCATCGCTATAACCCAAGTGGTTTTCATTATGAAGTCCCACGTTGTAGTATCCCTCACCTGTTCCTACATACAAAACTCCATTCTCGTCCTGTACCAAAGAAGTTATATTCTCATGACCAGACCCCAAAGATACCTCTCGCCAACTATTTCCGTTGTCAACGCTGACATACAAACCAGCCACCGTACCGGCATAAACAACACCATAATTGTATCTGTCAAAAATAGCCGTTCTTACCCTACCGGAAATATTATTGGGACCAACCATAGTCCATTCGGATGAGTTAGAAGGCTCATCCTCCGAAAATGTTTTGGCCGATAAAGTACTTGCCGACAACATGCCTAAGAAAGCAAGTAAAAATAGACCTAAAATAAATTTTCTGTTTTCCATAATTTATTTATACTTATTATTAATATTCATTTGCATTTATTTACTCTATATCAAGTGGCAAAAGTACACAAAAAAAATCACATACCAATTATTTTATATAATTTTTTACTCCCCAACAACCATATCTGCCAAAATACAAAGTATATATTTTATCGTATTTTGGTAACAAACAAAGAAAAATTAAAATATTTTTTACGCCTACAAAGGTATAGTAAAAAGTAGTAAATAGAAACACAGACAATACAAGCAATTACAATAATGGTATCCTTTGCCTCAAACAAATAATAAGAACACAAACACACCAAAGCCATTATAATTAACGGGTAACCAAAAGCCAAAAGCAAGGCCTTGTATACTTTACTTTGAGGAACATTCAACAAAACCCTTTCACCTACAACAAAATCTTTGGCATTGTTTTGTATTACTTCCAAACTTTTACCTGACTTTGAGGTTTTCTCACACAAAGAAGCCGCAGCACAAGAAGCACAACTCTCTTTTTGCTCCACTATAAGAGAAATCTTATTGTCATCTATGGCAAAAATCCTTGCCTCTGAAGTATTACAATCCTCTTTTTTTTCTCTTTTCATAACTATATACGTTTATATCCTTTGTTGTTAATATAACCTTCTCTTTTATCCTCCGTCTGTATTTTCAACCACAATTTATCTGCCTCTATTATTTTGATTTTTTGTCCTTTATAAAGTGTCAATATATCTTTGGAATTGTTTTGTTTAAAGGTTTTAAGTCTTATATTTGTCTCCATTACGATAGCATTATCCTTATTGTTTTGTATTCGTTGCAAAGTTATTCCAAAGTATATGGAAAACAAAAACAATATCACCCCAAAAATACAAACATAGAAATACAACACTTTTCTTTTTGAAAATCTATAAAAACAAAAAGAAATACATACGACAGCAAAAAATACTACAACCAACACAGCCCAAGCAAGCAAGGAAAAACACCCTGCTATATATTTTGATATTCTGACAAGTATAAATTCAGGCATTATATAACAATCTCCCGTAAGCCTTGAACGAACAATGTTTATATTCAATTTTATATTCTCATTGTTTGGTGAAAGTTTAAGAGCCTTCTCATAATATAATATGGAGTTGGCATAATCTTTTTCCTTAAAATAATTCTCTGCTTTCAAACACAAATCATACTCACTTAATTGTGTTGATGAGTTGATATTGTTAGAAATAACCAAATTACTCGCACAAATAAAGAGGAATAAAATCAATATTTTAAGACCATTTTTACCCATACTTATTACCTCATCAAATTGTTTATTAGTTGCATTATTTTGTATAGTTTGTTTTATTTCCTCCTCCATTGCAGCAATGATTTTCAAGGTATTGTCATAAACAATATTATAAGCATCGTATTGTTTATTTTGAGCATAACGCATATACTGACAAGAATTTAAAACATCCACCAACTTTTTTGAAGTAGCCTCCGAAACACCAACCGTGTTTAATTGCTTAGGCAAATCCTCGACGGCAAATTTTGATTTTTCTATATCAAACTTGTCTGACAAATAGGACCAAAGCGTAGCAAGTATTTCTTTTTCAAAATCGTCATATTTTTCCTCTTGCAATAATATTTTAGCTTTCTTTAATCGTTTAAGGTATATATCAACCGCTCTTTTGCCCTTATTGTTTTTAGCATTCAACATATTTTTCTTATCAGTGGAGTAAAAATACAACAAAGCAAAAGTGATTAACAGTAAAAAGGACAATATCAAATAAATTACAGGTCTGTCAAACACATGGCCTGCCGTTTTTTTATTTGCAAAATCCTTAGTAGGAAGAATTGACATATTTTTGAATTTTGCTCTTTGCTCCAACTGTTTGGCATACTCGGTGCTTACGTTTGATTTTATTACGTGAATATTAAAACTATCACTTTCCAAATACTTGTATTGCTTTAACTCATTGTCATAATAAGCACAAGATAATTTTGGTATAACATAATTACCTGTATCTATTGGTATAACCAAATATCTAAACGTCCTACTACCCTTTATACCATCTAAAGACTTGTTTATATTGTCCATTATTTCCGGGTCGGAAACTTGAAATTTGTCCGATAAATTTATAGGCAAAGAGGTTATTTGAGTTAAATTACCTTTTCCTTCTATGGTATAAATCAAATAAAAAGCATCCAAAGCCCTTACCTCATTTGCAGACACCACCGAAGTCAGAGAAAATTTTCCCACCCCCTTCATAAAATCATCGGGCTGAGGTTTTGGCAAACTTTCTGCATTTATTGTTATTGCGTTACTGCTTATGTTGGTTTTTGCATATTCATAATGCGAAAATGACATTGAATTTTGCAAAAAGTTATCTATAAAAGCATCTCCAGTGGAAAAATATTTGTCCATATTTGTTGGCACTCTCAGTAGTAACTCCACATTTAATTCGGGTATGGTGAGAACTCCCGTACGATGAGGGTATAACAAAATTTCTTTCAAGGTGGCTACCTTATACATTTTGCCGTTATAAATTTCGTTGGCAAAAGGAGATTTATCCTTCAAATCCAACTCCTCAATTTCAAAACCGGGTAAAGTAAAAATATTATCTATTTTAAAGTCCTCCGTCTGTATACCTGAGGAAGAAAGTATATATAATTTATAAGCGACAGACAACATTTCACCATTAGCAAGAGAGGTCTTGCTCGGTACTGCTCTAACAAATATGGTATTCTTATCTATTGTGGTTTTTGTATTGATTGGAGTATTTGTGGAAACAGAGGTATGAGTGTTTGAATGATTTTGGCTATAGGCAGAGTTATTTGCTCTATCTCTTACCTCTATGCTTGCACTTTGAGAATAACAAGTTTTGTTGCCGGCTTTTATTTTGGCAGGCGTAAGGGTAACCCTACCCTTTTGAATCGGTTTTAGAATCAAAACGTATGTAGCCGAATAAGATTCTCTTCCATTAATATTTGAAGAACTTTTGCTCGTATAAGGACCTGAAATTATTTCCGCACCCGATATTTGAGGCTGTTCAAAATAATATAATTGTTCTTTGCTGTCTATGGAGTACTCCACTCTGAAGCCCTCATCCAAATAAGCAACTTTGGGCACTTTTAATTTGAGTTGTTGAGCAAAAACATTACAACACAGACACAATAACAATATATATATTACTCTTTTTCGCATTCCTACCAATCTTTTTCATCACTTGTTCTTTGAGAATTATCTCTATTCAGTTTTGCTTTTTCCAAGGCTTGTTTTTCTTTGATTTTCATGGATTCCAATACTTGTTGCAACTGCTGTTCTGTTTGTTCTCTATTGTTTTGGTTGTCATTTTTGAGTAACCACAAACAAAGTGCAAGATTATATTTTGCATTGCTATCCTCGGAATTAAGAATTAATACTTGCCTATAATCTCTTGCAGCCTGTTGAAGATAGTCTATGGAATTGCTGTCTTGTGTATTAATTTGCGAAAGATTAAACAATGCATTACCTCTGTTATACAAAGTATTGGCGTATGATAAAGTATCTTTTTTTGTCTTACCTATCGGAATACTTAAGGCTTTACTATACATTTGCTCTGCCGCTTTATAATTGCTATCTGCCATCATATAAGTATTACCCAAGTTGTGCAAAGCCGATACAAAATTACTATCCTTTGACAAGGCTTTGCCATATTGCTCTTCTGAATCGTTATAGGCTTGTTTGTTATAGGCACTATTGCCCTGACGGGTGTATTCTCTTTTCTTGTCGCAAGCAACAAAACACAGAGCAAGCAAAACCAAATATATATATGTATAAACCCTCATAATTTCAATTTTACTTATAACGCAAAGTATTTGTTTTTATTTTATACAAGAATATTACCTCTCCTACCCAATATCAAAAAACAAATACCTTTCCACAAAATGCAAAATATTTGTACCTTTGCAAAGATTTTTTATCAATAAACTTCACAGAGTATGTTACAATTAAACATTATAAGAGAGAATAAAGATTTTGTAATAGAAAGATTACAAATCAAGAATTTTAAAAATGCGAAAGAAATCATAGAGCAAATAATAGATTTGGATAATGCTCGCAGAGATTTGCAAAAAAACTCAGACGAAAACAAGCAACAACAAAATCTTATTGCCAAAGAAATAGGCTTGCTTTTCAAAGAAGGTAAAAAGCAAGAGGCAGAAACAAAAAAACAAGAAACCTCTACTCTTAAAACCAAAGAAAAAGAATATACCGAAAAACTTTCTGAAATTGATAGCAAGATAAAAAATTTGCTTTTAAGCGTTCCCAACCTTCCACACAAGAGTGTAAAACCGGGCAAAGGAGAAGAGGATAATGAAATAGTTGAATTGTGTGGAGAAATTCCCGCATTATCTTCTGAAGCCCTGCCTCACTGGGATTTGTGTGCCAAATACGATATAATAGATTTCAACTTAGGCAACAAAATAACCGGTGCAGGTTTTCCCGTATACAAAGGCAAGGGTGCAAAACTACAAAGGGCTTTGATAAATTTCTTTTTAGCCGAAGCAGACAAAAGCGGTTATATGGAAGTACAACCTCCTTTGATGGTAAATGAACAATCCGCCTTAGCCACGGGACAATTGCCAGACAAAGAGGCTCAAATGTATGTTATCACTTTGGATAATTTTTATATGATACCTACTGCCGAGGTGCCGGTAACCAATATATTCAGAGATTGTATTGTGGACAAAAAAGACTTTCCAATAAAAAGAACTGCTTATTCGCAATGTTTTAGAAGAGAAGCCGGCTCCTATGGTAAAGACGTTAGAGGACTCAATCGCTTGCATCAGTTTGACAAAGTTGAGATTGTTGCAATAGATTCTCCCGAGCATTCTTATACGCAATTACAAGAAATGATGAATCATGTCGGTGGCTTGCTAAAAAAATTGGAACTGCCATACAGAGTTTTAAGATTGTGCGGAGGAGATATTAGTTTTACCTCTGCTTTAACTTATGATTTTGAGGTGTTTTCCGCAGCACAAAAACGTTGGTTGGAAGTTTCAAGCGTAAGCAATTTTGAAACCTATCAAGCCAATAGGTTAAAGGTACGCTACAAAGACGATGCAGGCAAGATGCAACTCTGCCACACTCTTAATGGCTCGGCTTTGGCGTTGCCGAGAATTGTTGCGGCTCTTTTGGAAAACAATCAAACCAAAGACGGAATACTTATACCAAAAGCCTTACAGGAATACACAGGTTTTGAAATAATAAACTAAATTTATCATATCCCAAACAAAAAAGAAACCTCCTTGTAAGAGGTTTCTTTTTTTGTTATTTGATTACTTCCAAAGTACCACTGAATTGTTGTGTTCTATTATTGACTCTTATAGTAAGAAGATAAAAATATGTGCCTGCCACACAATTATCTCCACAAAAATCATTCTTATAATTATGCTGTCCAAAAACTCTTTTTCCTTTTCTATCTCTTATGATTAAAAAATTATCCGGAAAGTCTTCTATGTTTTTTATTTCAAAACAATCATTGATTTCGTCTCCGTTTGGCGTAATGTAATTTGGTATAAGTATATTTATTTGGGTTTTTTGTTCCGTACTGTCAATAACAACCTTTTCTTCCTTGTTTTCTCTTATTTGTGGTGATGGTGCAGGTATTATTTCCGAATTTATATTGTTGTTAATATTTTGTGGAGGCGTGGGAGTATAATTATTTTCTTTTGATATATAAACAACATTGTCCTCTATATCAAAAACCAACTCATTATTATTTTTTTGCAGGTTTGTATTTTGTATTTCTTGAAAATAATTGTTTGTCGTTGATTCTGTAGTTTGTATGGTGGTAGAGGAAAGAGTATTTTCTATTATTTGTTTTGTTTTTTCTGTTTTGGCAATTTCTTCATTATTTGAGTTATTATTTAGAATTACAACACTTATTGCAACAATTACAGCCGTAGCAACACAGCCTCCTATTACTTTGCTTGTAAAAGATAACCCTTTAAAAAAAGATTGTCCCGCTCCATTAGAAAAGTTATTGTCTATCTTCTTCCACAAATTCTTTCCTAATGAAGAGGAGCCGTTTTGCAATTTGGTTTTAAAAAGTTCGTCTATATTCATCTTTATTTATTTTGTCTTATATTTTGCAGTTTGTTCAATTCCTGCTTTAATATTTGTCTTGCTCTAAAGGCATAAACTTTTACCACTCCTTCACTTGTTTCCAATCGTTGTGCAACTTCTTTTTGACTAAATTCATCTATTACCAACATATTAAAAACCGTTTTTATATTTTCGGGCAGTTTGTTCAAACAATGTAATATATCCTCTTGTGAAAACACATTTTGAGAATAATCTTTTTCTCGCTCACTTGTTGTTTTTACAAAATCTTCCTGCATTTGTTTGTCAAGCAACAGTAGTCGTTTATTCTTTTTTAAAGTGTTTATACAATGATTTATCATTATTCTTCTCACCCATAGATTAAAATTTTTCTCATCTATATAGTTGTAATCAGACAGAGAAGCAAACACTTTCATAAACCCCTCAATAAATACATCCTCACTATCCTCCAAAGAGGAAAAATATCTTTTGCAGATAAACATCATTTTTGGAGCATACAATTCAAAAAGAGTCTTTTGAGCCTTTTTATCTCCTTTTTTGCAAAGAGTTATTATTTTTTCTACATCAGTTCTGCCCATTACTCATTTGTAAACAAAAAAAGATTCGTTTAGGTTAACTTTTTCTATTAAAAAAGAGGAGTGTAACATTTGTTTTTATTCTCCTCTTAATATGTAAATCAGTTTTTTATTTATGGGTGTACATATAACGTTTTATACTTCGTTTTGGTGTTCGTTCAAATTCTTCGGGCTGTATGTAAAGTTTTGCTATCTGCTCGTACTGAGGCAATTCTTTATTTGTTTCAACGCGTATTTGTTCCAAAATAACGTCAAAACTTTTTCTGTCAACATTGTCCATATCAATTTTTTCTTGGTCTAAATTGACAAGAGCGATAATTTTACCCTCCTTTTCCATTACTAAAGATTCGTTGACATATTCCATAGAGTTGAGTTTGTCTTCTATTTCCTCCGGGTAAATATTCTGCCCATTGGAAGAAAGTATCATATTTTTTATTCTACCCTTAATAAAAAGATATCCCTCTTCGTCCATAACGGCAAGGTCGCCAGTACGCAACCAACCATCTTGTAAAGCCTCTGCTGTCGCCCTATCGTTTTTGTAGTAACCAAGCATAACATTTTGACCCTTTACCAACACTTCTCCCGGTATATTTTGAGGGTCAGGGGAATCTATTTTTAACTGCATTTCTTTAACCACTTTGCCACAAGAGTATAGTTTTGTTTCCTTCCAATCGGCATAGCAAATAATAGGCGCACATTCGGTCATTCCATAACCTATCGTATATCGGAAACCTACCCTATGCAAAAAAGCCTCCACCTCTTGATTTATAGCCGCACCCCCTATGATAACCTCATAAAAATTTTCTCCAAAAGAAATATGCAATGTTTTTTGAATACGTTTGAGCAGCATTTTGTTAATATAAGGAGTCTTTAATAGTTTTTTCATTATTCTTTTGTCCAAAATCGGTTTGAGTTTTGTTTTATAGATTTTCTCTATAATCAAAGGTACCGATATAATGATATCCGGTTTTATTTCGGCAAAAGCCTCTGCTACTATTTTGGGAGAAGGAACTCGGGTCAAAAAATGTATATGAGTACCGCTAATAAACTCAAACAACAATTCAAAACTCATTGCATACATATGAGCCAATGGCAACATGGAAATAGAGTTGGAATATTCGTTTAGATTTGTAATAACCCTCATAGCAAAATTTAAATTGCCCATCAAAGCCCTATAAGGTATCATTACTCCTTTGCTCAAAGAGGTTGTGCCTGAGGTATAATTGATAAGCGCCAAATCCTCCGGCTCTTCTCTTCTGTAAGAAACATCTTGTATGGAAAAGCCATTGGGATATTTTGTTTCAAAAAGTTTATCCAAATTATCATAAGCCTCCTTGTAAATAGCATCTTTACAATATACAAGTTTGAAATTCTGCATTTGTATTACGGCGTTAATTTCGGGCATATTTTCAGGTTCTATTCCCTCCCATACGACATCTCCGACTATCAATAACTTGGCATCCGAATGATTGACCAAATGCTCCACATTCTGTGGTTTAAACTCATGTAACAAAGGTACTGCCACCGCCCCGTATGTAAGAACGGAAAAATAGGCTATCGCCCAAGAGGCACAATTGCGAGAACAAATAGCAATATGGTCGCCCTGCTGTATTCCACAACGCTCATAAAGTATGTGCAAACGTGCTATTCTTTCACCTACCTGCTGAAATGTTACGGGATTTTGTTTATAATCGCTTAAAGAAGGTCTTAACCAATGTTTTTTTATAGATGTTTCTATATTCGCTATAAAACTTTTTTCCATGTACTCTTTGTTTTCCAATACAAAGAAATGTATTTTTTCATTATTATTTGGGCTGACAAAATTACAACAAAAATTTAATATTACATAAACTTTTCAAATAAACAATTACCCCCACAGAATGTTTTATAAGGTACAGCCTATTTTACAAGGGAAACAATGCCAACCTATCACAACTTATTACACCCCATAAAAATAACGGCTTTGCCCTTATAAAACACCCAACGGGTGCGGTTTTGCCATACAAAAACAGGCTGAAATTGAGCCGAAAAATATTTTTTCGGAAAATTTAATTGATACCCTTTTATAAGTCAAAAATAGGGG
>CAZITO010000051.1:0-16191 GCA_964542225.1 uncultured Bacteroidaceae bacterium
AAACGAATCGGCGTTTTATTTTATCGAAACGCCGATTCGTCGAAATGAATCGGCGATTCATTTTTACAAAACAGGCGAAGAAAAAATTTTTTCCTTAAAAAACCTCTCGAAAACGCTGAAAATGACCATTTTTGCCCGATTTTGCCCCTTCAAAAAAGGTTAAATCACTGATAATCAACTACAGCACCCCTATTTTTGACTTATAAAAGGGTATCAATTAAATTTTCCGAAAAAATATTTTCAGGCTCTTTCTTGGTGGGTTAACATAGGTTATAATAAGTTATGATGAGTTAGTATAAGGCTAAAACTAATTGAAAAATCTTTCCTTTGCTTACGGTGAGTTAACCTTATATAGAAAATAAAAAAGTACCACCGTTATATTTCAAACGATGGCACTTCTATTTATAATCTCCCTCCTATGAATAGACATCAATACTAAATCATAATGTCATAACACCAATGGGAAAACAGTGGACTAAAATCATAGATTAGTTTATAGAATTGGTGCGTCTTTTATAAGAGTATAGAGTACAAATACTTATCACCACAAAAGTCAATATTTCACTCAATGGAACAGCCGACCAAACTCCGCTTACACCAAACACCTTTGGCAACAATATAAAGGCTGGTATAACAAAAAAGAAGCCTCGCAAAGACATATAAATTATTGCCTTTTTGAAATTTTCAACACTTTGAAAATAATTTATTTCCGTAATGTTGAGAGCCATAAACAAGAAAGCAACTGCATAAATAGGAAAACCATTTATCGCTATACTGTATGCGGCATCGGTAGGAGTAAGAAATAAACCTATTATTTGTTTTGAAAACGTTATACAAATCACACTTATAACCATACCGAAAGCCAAGGCTATAAGCATGGCAAGTTTGGCTGCTTGAAAAACTCTTTTGTTCTGCCCTACGGCATAGTTGGAACTAATGATGGGCTGTGCACTTTGACCAATGGCATTGGATACCATAAAAGCCAAAGGCATACAGTAGCAGGCTACAGAAAAAGCGGCTACACCCTCTTCATGCAAATATTTCATAAAAATGATGTTTCCGGTTATCATTATACAAGAAATAGCCACCTCGCTAATCATTGACGACAACCCCAAACGAACCATATAACCTATATTCCTTATTGTCAATTTGATTGCTGTAGAGGAAAATTTTGGCTTGTAAAAATGAATATTTTTGGTAAAACCTGTCATATATACCACAACCATAATAAAGCCTACAACTTGGGCAATGGCTGTTGCCAAGGCGGCTCCCCCAACTCCCATTTGTAAAGGAAAAACAAAAATATAGTCCAATATTATGTTTAAAACCGCGGGCACGGCTTCGCAAAGCATGGCAAATGTAGGAGACCCATCCAAACGAATAACAAACATACCTATTGTAAGCGCGGTTAGAAATGGCAAAGAAGGAACAATAAAATAAAGATATTCCAAAGCCAAAGGCATTATTCTATCACTACAACCGAGCAACCTTGCAAAAAAAGTCGGCTTCAAAAGCACTATGGCACATATCAAAGCAACAAACACAAAGGACACCGTAAAGGCTTGCGTTATATTGATATTGGCCGCTTTGCTTTTACCTTTGGAAAGATGTATGGCTGCCACAACACTTACTCCACTTGCAAACATCAGAGACAAACCTGTTGAAAGCATAAAGAAAGGTGCCGCAATATTGACTGCAGCCAAAGCATCCGCTCCGGCTCCTTTGCCAACAAATATACCATCAACCACATTGATAGTGGAAGAAAGAAACATTCCAAATAATGTTGGAATAAAAATTTTTGAAAATAAAGATGAAATCTTTTCATTCTTAAAATCAATGCTATCTCTCTGCATAACTTTTTTATATTTTTTTTATTGAAAATCAATTTGCAAAGGTACTACGTTTTTTGACAGGGCAAATTTTCATTTTTCACACAAAATATGGACTTTTAGCATTTTTTCGTAACTTTGCAAACAATTATGCAAGAGAGTTTTTTAAAGCCTATAATAATAAGGACAATAGCCTCATTGGAGGAATTTGGTAATGCTTTTAAAGTTTATGATAGTTATTGGATGATATTTCTTGTAAGAAGCAAAAGTATTAAGATACGCATAGGTTTTAAAGATTACAAACTAAAAGGAAATGACCTTGCTATTCTTTCCGAAGACTTGTTTTGCAAACCTATAGTCATGGAAAGCAAGGCAAAATTGGAAATGATTCTTATAAAAGAAAGTTTTTTCAACAATTCAAACTACAAACTTCCTGCCGATTTTTACAACCTTGTCAATCAAATGCCTTTTGTTTCTCTCAACAAAGAGGAGAAGCAATATTATCTTTCTTGTATAAATTTTTGTAAAAATATATGCAAAAAGAATTTTAATAACGAGGAAAAAATCTTGTCCAATATGCTTAATAGTATTGCTCTTATAAGTTTGGAAATTTGGCAACAGCATAGTAAAAGCCCGACTTTCCCCAATGATGTTGATAAAATAACACAACTCAACAGAGATTTTTTTAATCTTTTATTTCAAAAAGCCAAGCAATATCACAAAGTTGATTACTATGCCAAAAACTTGGGTGTTTCACATAATTATTTGACTTATTGTGTAAAATATATTACCAATCAAACTCCAAAACAGGCCATAGAAAAACAATTAATCAATGAAATCAAACATTTACTCGAAAGCACCAACCTATCTTTAAAAGAAATAGCGTGGCAACTTAACTTTTCTGATGCCTCTTATCTTTCAAGGTTTTTTAATCGTCATTGCGGTATATCTCCTGCCAATTACAGATTTAACCTCTCTTAATAATCTGCGAAAAAAAACAACTCTTATCAAAATAAGAGTTGCCGTAAAAAAATTATAACTTATTAAAAATAATTTTATATAAAAATCATTACTTTATTCTTTCAGCATAAGTTGCTGTACGAGTATCTACTTTTATTCTTTCGCCTTCGTTTATAAACAAAGGAACTTTTATTGTTGCTCCGGTTTCCACTGTAGCATCCTTCATCGCATTGGTTGCTGTATTACCCTTTACACCCGGTTCTGTATAAGTAACTGTCATTTCTACAAATGGAGGCAATTCACAAGTCAAAGGAGTCTCAGTATCGGCATGAACTATCATTTCCACAGGTTGTCCTTCCATAAGAAATTGAGGAGCGTTGATTATATCTTCTTGTATAGTTATCTCTTCCCAAGTTTCAGAATGCATAAAATGATATCCCAAATCATCTTTATAAGAAAAAGTATAAGGTCTTCTTTCTACTCTTGCTATTTCCAATTTTGTTCCACTTGGAAACGTATGTTCTATTGTTCTACCTGTTTTAAAACTTTTTAATTTAGTACGTACAAAAGCCGAGCCTTTACCCGGTTTTACATGTAAAAACTCTACCACGGAAAGCAAATCTCCATTCATTTCTATGCAAAGTCCGTTCTTTATATCCGCTGTTGTTGCCATAAATATTTATTTAATTAAAATTATATTGATGTTTTTCTTATTCTATGCTGTCCATTATATCTTGAGTTTTGTTTTTAAGGTTAAGATATTCCTTTTCATAATATTTGGCTTTAAGCGTTTGTCCCACAAGTCTTAAAAGCAAAATAACTATCAACGACAGAGCCAAAGGCACGAACGTCCACTTAAAAAACAAATACATAATAAAAACAAAAACTATCCCTATTAAGGACAAAGTATTTAATATTTTAGAAACTAACATAAAAAATTTACATTACTCTTTTTAAGATTTGCAAAGTTACAATATATTTCTCTTTCTTAAACTATAATTTGCAATGTTTTTTCACAAGACAAACTCAAACCATAGTAAAATAACATTGCTTTTGACCTATATGAGTTACAAAAAAATTAGCATAAATTATTATTACACTCCTAATAATGACTTATGCTAACTTATCTTACTCTATGTAAATTATTTATTCTCTGCTTGACTACTTAACTTTTATCTTCTGCCCTACCCTGATGTTCGTGCCTTTTATCCCGTTTAGTTTTTTCAACTTTGCAACAGTGGTACCATGTTGTCTTGCTATCTTGCCTAAGGTTTCACCCTTTTTTACGGTATGAGTAGCCACTGCCACGCTCCTACGAGAAGATTTTGAATTCTTCTTATTGGAAGATTTTGCCAACTGACGGGATGATGACTTTGTGTATGTAGGTCTGAAATCTGCACGAGTTATATGGAAAATTTCGTTTTCACACTTCAAAGTATAATTCTCAAAATCTATAAAATGCTCAGGGTTCATCGCAGCTCCCAAATAACGTATTTCCAAATGTAAATGAGGCCCCGAACTTCTACCCGTAGAACCAACCAAACCTAAAATATCTCCTGCCTTAACTCTTTGATTTTCCTTTGCCGAAATCTTAGACATATGCCCATAATAGGTCTCCAATCCATTGTCGTGTCTAACCACAACAAGATTACCATAACCTCCGCACCATTTGGCATAACGAACAACTCCGTCAAACATACATTTGATAGGAGAACCCGTACGCAAGCCTATATCCGTACCATAATGAAAACGATTTCTTCTTGGACCAAAGTGAGAAGTAAGCAAACCCTCCACAGGACAGGTAAAATACTTATTTTGTTTTTCGTTTGTCAAACGCACAGGAATAGAGCCTGTCATTTTTGAATAATCAAACTTATTGAGATAATGCACTATATGATTGTCAAAAGAAGCGTATAATATATCATCTTCGCTTTCCACCGAAGCATCATCTCCATAAGTACCAAATTCTATCAGGGAAGTTTTGTATTGGTTGGTATCGTTAAATATTCCAAGCGTATATTCAGAACTTTCTTTCTCTACATTGGTACGATTTTTCATCATACCTCTTTCGTGTATTTGGGAAAAAGCCAAAGTCGGCAAACATAAAACTACTGCTACAAAAATATTATTCTTTACTCTTATCATCATATATTATCCTCATTTTTTCAGTTCACAAAATTACAACATTTTTGCTTAACGACCAAAAAATCACACCTTTTTTCGTGCCACAAAATAAACAACTATGAACAGAATGATTTGCAAATCATTTATAATTAGTTTTTTAGAGAAAAATTTTTATTTCTAAAAAGGCACCTTGTTTTTATGTTTTTTGTTTAGCAAGTTTATTATTAAAACTGCAAACACCGAGGCCAAAATATCAAAGAATAAATCAGCCAAAGAAAAATTTCTCTTTGCTGTATTGTAGGTTATACCTTGCAATATTTCTGTAACAAGCCCAAAAATTGCTATGGATATAATCACAATTCTATTTATATGAGAAAAAGAATAATGTTTCTTTAACTCTACACTACGAAATACCAACCAACTCTCACAAAAAAACATAAGAAAATGCACCACTTTATCACTATGTTTCCAAAGTACGATTTTTGAACCATGAGAAAACACATCCGCAGGCAAAAGCAAAAGAATGGTTATAACTATGGTGCAAATAACCAACAACAAATAATAAACTTTCTTGCCAAAGATATATGAACTACTTTTCATTTATAAAAAAAACTATAGGGAACTTACTCGTAATCAAGAAAGTTCCCCAAATACTACGTATCAAACAAAAAATAAATTAAAGTCCTATATATTTTGTGTAAGCCTCTGCATCCATAAGACCATCAGCCTCACTTGCATTTGCCATTTCTATTTTGATTATCCAGCCCTCACCATAAGGATCAGAATTTATTGAAGCTGCATTGTCTTCCAAGGCTCCGTTTATTTCCAATACTTTGCCGGCAACAGGCATACAAAGGTCAGATACGGTTTTAACAGCCTCTATTGAACCAAAAGCCTCTTTTGCTTCCAATTCTTCGCCTTCAGTATCTACATCAACATAAACGATATCACCTAATTCGTGCTGAGCATAATCAGTTATACCAACATAGGCTACTTGTCCCTCTATTCTCAACCATTCATGGTCTTCAGAATATTTTAAATTTTGTGGAATATTCATTACTCTATCTTTTTATTAAGTTATTATTATATTGTCTCTCTTGTTATCTATAAGCGTTTGCAAAGGTACAATTTTTTTATCTCATAAAACTATGTAGGAACATAAAAAATTATTTTTTCACAAACTTACTTTTATAAGAATGGTCTTTGTCTTTGATGTAAAGCATATAAACTCCGCTCTCTAAAGAGGAAACATCTATTTGAGAATCACTAACTTTTGTATTCAGAACCACTCTTGACATCATATCCATGATAATTGCTTTTCCCTTTATTTGAGAATTTTTTAAGTATAACTTGTCCTTTGTTGGTATTGGGTATAAAGCAAGTGAGGAGGCAACATTTATATCATTTATGCTCACTTTTGCCTCTGCTTTTTTTACAGCCTCGTATGTATTTATAGTGCCATAGCCCCAAATATCATTTGGACATGTGCCCGAATTAACATTGGTATCTGCGGTTTGAATGATTATATCTTTTATTTCTTGCGGAGTTAAATTTGGGTTGGCTTCAAGCATTAAGGCTATGCTTCCCGTTACCATAGGACAAGACATAGAAGTACCAGAAAGCCCCGAAAAAGGATAGTCTTTTCCTTCAAAATTTACTGTTTGTGTCATCAATTCTGAAGTTGTAAAAGAGGAAACAGAGGAAACTATTGCCTGACCCGGTGCTACAATTTCCGGCTTTTGATAAGAGCATAATGTAGGACCTTTGGAAGAGAATAAGGCTATTGTTGAGGGTTGGGTAAGTCTTCTTACTTTGCTTGCACCTACGGTTATAACCTTTTCTGCAAGAGCCGGTTCACTTATTCCATATTCGTCATTACCAAGCAAAAAACCTTCTTGTGAATCCAAAAAATCATACCCCCAATTGCCCACAGCAGTAGTAAGACAAGCAACATTCCAAGCATGCACTTTACCTTGCAAGGCATTGATACACAAAACCACATGAGTAAAACTGTTATCGGTTTTTGTCTTTCGTATTTCCCAGTCAACCAAAGGTCTGCCCTGCTCCTGATATCGGGAAGAGGCTCTGTATATGATAGTATCTCCAGCTTCCACCACAAACATTGTATCTCCTATTACACTGCCGTTGCACAATAAAACATCGCTTTGATGTACTTTTTGCCAATGTTTATCATATATTTCTATTCTTGTGGAAAAAGAGTTATTGTTTTCGCCTTGCAAAGTAACAGTCTCTCCCCAATAATTATCAATAGAATTGGAACCAAAGCCTATCTCGGTTTTTAAAGTATCGGATAAAGAAGTTGAAAAATCAGCTTCTACGTGAAAATTTACACCTCCATTATTGCCTGCCGATACCGTAAAAACAACGCTGTCATTATCAGACATATCATTAATAAACTCATCCAACATAGAACTACCATCCATATAACCATAAAGATAAAGTCCCCACGAATTGTTGATAACAAGGCGTTTGCCTAATCTTTTGGCATAATCTCTCATCCACACATAACCGTCCAAAACAGAAGTCTCATCAGGTATCCAAGTACAAAACAACCATTCCACTTCGGGAGCAATACCTATATATTTTGTTGTTGCTCCTCCTCCGCCCGTGATACCTGCAACATGAGTAGCGTGATAACCATAATCATAGGTGTTGGAGGTATCGCATTGCGCAGTCAATAAATTGTCTTTACCCTCTATCAATGTTCCGTAAGAAAAGCCTTCGGGTGCAGGTCCTACCTTTCTGAATTGGTCCCATGCAGCAAGTATTCTATAATTTTGGACAAGAGTATCATAAAAATTTGGGTGTGTATAGTCTATTCCCCAATCAGCAATACCAACGATAACATCCTTACCCGTATAACCTTTTTGCAACCCCATTCCCTCTATAACCTCCGATGCATGTATGCTTGCCCTACTCAAATTAACTTGCGGAGCAATACCTTTACGAGCAGTCTCTATTTCAATAATTTCACTTTGCTCGCAAAACTTTGCCAATTCTTCGGTATTTATCTTAAGGGTTACAATTCTGCCTTGTTTGGAGCCAAGAATAACATCATAGTTTTTTAAAAATGATAAGTCGTTGTTTTTGTCTACTTTTATAAGTATTGATATGTATTCCTTTCCTTCTATATCATACAAACAAAATCTATCGGAAAAAGCATTTTTCAACAAAGGATTGGTATTCTTTTTATGAGAAAGAAAGGTATTGATGCCATTGCCTTTTATGGGCAAATTGGGTGTAGGCATTGGATGTTGTGCTTTTAGTGAAAGAAAAAAAACAACCAACAAAAAGTAAAATGTAAATTTTTTCATAATCTAAAATTGTTTTATCTTAATATGCTTGTAAAAGAAATTTATCAGCCTTTAAGTACTTTTATAACCTCTATTTCACATTTTTGCAATTTAGGATTATCTCCGTAACCAATGTTTGGATGAAACCATATTATATAGTGTGAGCCTGCATTCATCATAGTCAAAGCCTCCTGTTCAGCCAAGCACAATCCATCTATGCTTATAGGACCGGGAATTTTGTTTTGGTCTGTTATGTTGCTACGCAATTTTTCCATAGTGTTGTCTTGTGATAGTTCGTAATAGGTATATTTCATTATCACCCTATCTCCATTGCCCACCGTTGGTTTTTCACCTTTGCCTTGTTTAATAACCTTGTATTGAAGTCCGCTTGCTGTGGTCTTTACTCCATCTTCATTTTTGTTTTTTGCAAGAAACTTTTCAGCCCTTTCTATATCCGGTTTTGTGGCTTCAAAATATTTTTTTTGCTCACTTTCCATGCTTTGTCTCAAATACTCCATTGCTATGGCTTCCATTGTTCCCATATCCCAAACATTTTGAGTATCTTTGGTATAGGCTTGCTTAAAGGCTCTTGTATATAAATCGGCGTTGACCGGAGCATTATCATCCATAGAGGCTTGCATACCATTCAAATAACCTATGGCAAACGAAGCGGAATCTTTAAGATTTTTCAACTCATCCAAGGTTACCTTATCATCTTTCTTTGTACAAGAAAAAAACAACATCGCCAAAAGCGGAGCAATAAACAATGTTTTCTTTGTCATCCTTTTATTTTTGTTATGCACATACACAATTATGCAAAATTATAAATTATTAAGAGAATACAAAAATATATCAGTAAAAAAATGCTCCAATGCTTCGGCAAGTTACCATAAGCAAAAATATAACAAAGCGTCTGCAGGGTGTTTTTATACTTCCTTAGTCTGTTTATGCCGACTTGATACAACTTATAATAACCCATTTTTAATAAAAATTTTCAAACAAATAAATAAAAAGCCTTATCTTTGCAAGAAACATAAAAAACAGAGCAAATGAAAAAACTTTTACTTTTTATACTGATATCAAATTTATTTGTTGAAACAACTCATTCTCAAGATATAGAAGAACAAGAAAGTATAACCATCAGCCATGATATTGAATTTGGATTGTATTACATGCATTTTAATAGCAATAACCAAATAAAGCAATTCAAATATCAAAGTACCTGGAACGGGGTCGGACTATACACCGCCAAAGAAATATTTTATAAAGGTAAAATGAATTTCTTTTTTGATTTGGGAATTGATATAGGATGGTTTGAGGATGTTATTATGCTAAATATTCCTGTGGCTTTTAATTTTGGTTATAAAATACTTGACTTACCTCAAAAGGATGGTTATTTTATGTTGCATGCTGGATTGGGGTATTTTTATTCTTCACTAAGGAGATATAAAGACGGCTATCTCGGAGGATATGAATTGTTTGACAATGAGCATTTGGGACAACATTCCGCTTTTATTCCCATTGGACTAAGATTTTATTACAAGCAGTTTTTTGCCGATTTTACATATAGATTAAGATTTGTCAAAAGCAAAGTAAAAATAGAGGCAAACTCTGAGGATGATTATATTTACGAAGACTATTTGAATAACAATTGGTTGCTTTACAAGAGATACAACGCAAATAATCAAACAAATAGAATAAAAAACATAGACGTTTTCCCTTGGTGTATCACGCTCGGTTTTAGATTGTAAAACAAGTTTTATTTGTTATTTACTCCATAACCAAAGAGTGCAAAATCACCAAGCAGTGGGTCAAGTGGAAAAATATCTTTCAATTTGAGAGTTATTTCTTTTGCGGTTTTAAAATCTGCCGTTTTTCTCTTGGTAAGTCCGAGTTGTAAAGCCTGATGGAAAACATGAGTATCCACAGGAATAATTAAATCCTTCGGAGAAAGTATATCCCAAATACCAAAATCCACAATATTGTCCTTTCTTACCATCCACCTGAGAAACATACACAAACGTTTGCAAGCCGAATTAAGATTATTGGGAATACCTTTAACCTCTTTGAACAAAGGAATAATAGTCAACAACACTTCTTCTATATGTGTAGGACAAGAAGAAATTCTTTCCCTTAATACGTCTTGCATATCTTTCTCTCCGTTGCCCTCTATGAAATAGATATTATAAAGAGCCTGACACAGCAGATAAAAATCATTGTAATTATAAAATCTATATAAATTTTTTGTGTTGTTGTGATATTTATCGAATTCTCTATTTTTTATATACAAATAGGGCGAAGGCATATCCAAAGCAAGTTCTTCCAATATTTTAAGAAAATTTTCCCTCCTACCATAAGCAAACCATTGACTTATAAAGGCAGAGATTTCCACATCTTTTTTTCCCTTGTATCTGTGAGGGAAGGAAACAGGGTCGTTGTATATAAAAGATTCAGTATTATATTCTGAGGCGAGTTTGCAAAGATATTCTTTATCCATAATATTTTTTATAAAAAAACAGACAAGGGCAAATACCCCCTTGTCTGTTTTTTATTTAAATACAAAATATAAATTACTCAACAACAACTTTTGTATTAACTACCATACCATCGGCGTAAGCCTTAACAATGTAAGTACCGTTGTTTAGGTTGGAAACAGGAAGATTTACAGAATTAGAATTTACATTCTCGCTATAAACCAATTGTCCCAAAGTGTTGTATAATTCAACCTTGTTCATACTTACGGTAGAGTTGATGCTTACAGTTTCTCTTGCAGGATTAGGATAAACTCTAAGGTTGTTAGTAAAATCAACAACATCATTTAAGCCTGCAGTTCCATATGTGAATATAGCGTATGTAAATGTACCCATCTCACCATTACCATTGAAAGGCAATGCACCGTAGACATATTCAGTTCCTTCTACATATTGACCATCTTGCGCAAATGGATTAGCAGCCCAAGTTTCATTTATATCGGCATCCCAATCAAAAACAAAATATTGAGAATATTGACCGTTAGCCCAAGTATATGCATTGTACATATAACCGCTATCCTCAGGCATACCATAATTTTCAATGTAATATCTTGCGCCATCAGCGGTATTTTCCTCAACAAAGAAATAGAACTCTCTTGTATTACTGTTATTTACATTCCAGTTGATTTCACCAACACTTACATCATCGGTTTTGGTAATTTGCATAGTAGCAACACCACTCTTTGAAGAACTTGGAGTTGTAAAGGTCAAAGTATCTACCTTAGACTCTGTAGTATCATTGTTTATGGTCAATACATATATTTCATAATCACCATTTCCAAAGAAACCATTGTAAGTCATACTTCCGCTAACAGAATCAAATACATCCATTGAAATTCCGTAAGCAGCATACATAGCATTGTAATATTTTGCCTCTGCCAACATATACTCTGCTATAGAATTATATGTAGATGAAGTGTCTATAAAGTTTTCCAACGTACCTTCTGCATAAACACTAACATAGAATCTTGCTGCATCGTTATTAAGTGTAACAGTGAAAGTTGTAGGGATACCCATACTTTCTCCTGTAGTTACCTCAGTTCCAAAAGTTACATTGGAAATAGTAGAACCTACTGTTTTCATCAAAATTAAACTCTTTTCTATTGGAGTAAAATTAACTCTTTTACCCGCAGGCTTTAAGAACTCTTGAGCCATCAGCCCAACTGTCAAGCACATCGCAAGTGCTAAAAACGTAATCCTTTTCATTTTTTTTGATTTGTTTTTGTATTGTTTATAAATAAATTATTAAAATTTCACTCTACATAATCCTTTGCAAAGATATAAAGTTTTTTTCATATACAAGGCAAAGTTTTTATTTATTTTTCCTCTATTGTATCAAAGTATTCAATTTTTCGCTTACCTCGGTGTATTTTACTCTATAAGCATCTTTCGTTGCCTGGTCAGAATCAGAACGAGAAGCAAGTTGGGAATAAACCGTTTTCAAAGCCTTTAAAGACTCAAAATCCTCTGGTTGAATTTCCAAAACTTTGGTATAAAACGGTATGGATTTTTCAAAGAAATCAAAAGACGCTTTTTTGTGATTGTTATATTCCTCGTCAAATTTAGGGTCTGGTGGAAGTTTGTCGGCAGCCTCTTTTTCTATTACTGCTTGATTATAATTCAAAATACCCATTCCTCTATAAGCATCCACCTGTTTTGGATTGATGGATATGGATTTGTTGAATAAGTCCTCAGCCTGCTGTACTTGATTTAAGTCTACATATATTTTTGCCACTGCGTTCAAAGCTGTTGGGCTGTTCTCATTGCCTTGCAAAAGTTGATTGATTATCTCGTTTGCTTCTTCTGTTTTGTTTGACCAAATATAGGTCTGAGCCAAAGCAGATTTCAAAGAGATATTCATTGCCGTATCTTTTGTGGTCAATCTTATACCTTTTTTCAAAGCATTGATTGCCTTTGTGGTATCTTTTGACTCCATATTGTCGGCATATATTTTCATATAAACATCGCCGTGAGTGGTATTCAGTTTTGCAAGTTCTCTATACAAAGCCATTTCTTTTTCCGGCTGTTTCAACAACATATAGCAACTTGCTTCATAATACTTGGCATCCAAAAGCAAATCATTGCGTTGTGCAGTAGCGGCATCCTCTGCAAGAGTGTGAAACTTGGTTTGAGCCTCTGCATATTTTTGATTGTTATAATCCGCAACAGCATACATATAAGCATAAACGCAAAGCACTTTCATAGCCTCAACAGAGGAGGAAGTGTATTCGTGCTCTGTGTCCATAGTCAGACATTTTTTCAAAAACTCCATACCACTGCTACAAAGTTGCTCCTTTGACTCGGATATTTTCTTTAATTCCTTTTTGGTCTTTTTGTCTATATTTTCGTCCTCCATAGCCTGTAGTATCTGAGTATAAATAACTCCGGCATAGTTCCACGTTTTAGCATCTCGGGAAGTTTTTTCGTCTTTCATAGCGTCATCTATATTTTGTTTTGCATTTAAAAGACGACCGTTCTTCATATCAGAGTAAGCACTCTGTACTTTCATTGTCTGTGCCGACACCAAAGCGGTAATGCTCAAAAGTGCCATGAATAAAAAACTTCTTTTCATTGTCTCTAAAATTTTTATTCGTTATTATTTCTTTTTAGTTCTCTTGGTTTTGTGTGTCTGCGTTGTTACTGTCTTCAATTTCTGTGCCATTTTCTTCTTCCTCTTCGTGTTGCACACGAGTAACAGCAGCAATAACATCATTTTTCCTTAACTCTATGAGTTTAACACCTTGCGTAGCCCTACCCATAACTCTAACGGTATTGACAGCCAAACGTATGGTTAAGCCCGAACGATTCATTATCATAAGGTCGTCCTCATCGGTAACGTCTTTTATGGCTATAAGGTTGCCTGTTTTTTCGGTAATATTAATGGTTTTCACCCCCTTACCGCCTCGGTTTGTTATTCTATATTCTTCTATTTCACTGCGTTTACCATATCCGTTTTCTGATACTACCATAATGTTCCGAGACATATCCTCAACACATATCATACCCACAACCTCATCGTTTTCGGTATCCAAACTTATGGCCTTTACTCCGCTGGCACTTCTTCCCATAGGTCTTACACTTTGTTCGTTAAAGCGTATGCAACGACCACTCTTAACTGCCATCATTACCTCATCTTTGCCATTAGTCAAACGAGCCTCCAATAATTCATCATCATCTCTTATGGTCAAGGCTATGATACCTTTGCTTCTTGGGTTAGAGTAGGCTTCCAAAGAGGTTTTCTTTATTATTCCTTTTTTCGTGCAAAGTATAACATACTTGGAGTTAACGTATTCCTCATTTTTAAGGTCTTCCGTATTAATAAAGGCTTTAACAAACTCTCCTTCCTCCATTTGTAAAATATTTTGAATTGCCCTGCCCTTGCTTGTCTTTGTACCCTCGGGTATATCATAAACTCTAATCCAATGCAAACGACCTTTGTTTGTAAACAGCAACATATAATCGTGCATAGAGGCAACATATACATACTCTATAAAGTCCTCATCTCTTGTTGCCGAGCCTTTGGAACCTTTGCCTCCGCGATTTTGGGTTCTATATTCACTCAATGGAGTACGCTTTATATAACCTACATGAGAAATAGTAATAACCACTTTCTCATTAGGTATCATATCCTCTATTTTAAAATCTTTGGAATTGAATTCTATTTCACTTCTGCGTTTATCTCCATATTTTTCCTTTATCTGCAACAACTCTTCTTTGACCACTTGCATCAAAACATTAATGTCTCCGAGTATTTCTTTGCAACGGTTGATTATAGCGGTCAAATCGTCAAATTCTTTTTGCAGTTTTTCTTTTTCCAAACCCGTCAATTGTCCCAAACGCATAGCAACTATAGCAGAGGCTTGTAAATCAGAAAAATCCCATTTTTCCATCATACTTTCCTTTGCCATCTGTATGGTACGAGAAGAACGTATTAAGTTTATTATCTCATCAATAATATCCAAAGCCTTTAACAACCCCTCCACTATATGCATTCTCTCCTCGGCTTTGCGAAGTTCAAAACGAGTACGTCTTTCGGTTACATCTTTTCTATGGTCTACAAAAACTGATATTATATCCTTGAGATTCAAAAGTTTTGGTCTTCCGTTAACCAAAGCAATATTGTTAATAGAAAAAGAGGATTGAAGTTCCGAGTATTGGTAAAGTTTGTTAAGCACCACACGGGAAATGGCATCTCTTTTCAGTTTGTAAACTATGCGTATTCCGTCTTTATTACTCTCGTCCTTTATTTGAGAAATGCCCTCTATTTTCTTGTCATTTACAAGTTCGGCTTGATGTTTTATCATATCCGATTTGCAAACCTCGTATGGAATGGAAGTAACTATTATTTGTTCGTTATCGCCGTTTTTACTTGTTTCTATGGTGGCATGCCCCCTTATTACCACTTGACCACGTCCTGTGTTGTAGGCTTTTTTTACACCTTCATAACCATAAATAATACCTCCCGTTGGAAAATCCGGAGCCTTGATGTACTGCATCAATTCATCTATGGTAATATCTTTATTGTCAATATAGGCAACAATACCGTCTATTGATTCGGAAAGATTGTGCGGTGCCATATTGGTTGCCATACCTACGGCTATACCATTGGAACCATTAACCAAAAGTGTCGGTATTTTTGTAGGCAAAACAGTAGGCTCACGCAAAGAATCATCAAAGTTATTTTGAAAATCTACAGTATCCTTATCTATATCAGCCAATAATTCGGAGGCTATTTTTGACATACGCGCCTCTGTGTAACGCATAGCGGCCGCAGGGTCAAGGTCTATACTACCAAAGTTTCCCTGACCATCAACCAAAGGGTAACGCAAAGCCCACGGTTGAGCCATTCTGACCATTGCTCCATAAACCGAGGAATCTCCATGTGGGTGGTACTTACCAAGTACCTCTCCCACTATTCTGGCTGATTTTTTGTGTTTTGTATTATAGTACATACCCATATCATTCATAGCATAAACTATTCTACGATGTACGGGTTTCATTCCATCTCTTGCATCGGGCAAAGCACGGGCAACAATAACGCTCATAGCATAATCTATAAACGCTTGTTTGACTTGCTTGCCTATATCCACACGTTGTATTTTAGAATTCTGTTCGTCCATTTATATGGTTGTTTAGTCAAATATCAAATCTTGATATGAGTCTTTTTCTTTTTGCAAAATTACACAAAATAATTGAAATAACAATAATTCACCAAAGCAAAAAATTACTCATCAGTTATAAAAAAACTCAAAATTGATTGTTAATATTTCGTCAAATAATTTTCAGCATTTCACCAATTAAAATTAACGCTGATTCGCTATAAAATATAGCCCGAATTTTGAAAAATCCGTTTACTGATTATCAATAAGTTACAAAACAAATTTTTGCACGCGTTTGGTCAGGTCTGTTTTTCTTCGTAACTTTGCATAGAGA
>CAZITO010000052.1:0-15850 GCA_964542225.1 uncultured Bacteroidaceae bacterium
ATTAAATTTCAGGCTCAGCCTGTTTTATTGGGCAAAGCCGCACCCGTTGGGTGTTCTATATATAAGAGCAAAGCCGTTATATTTTTTTATAGGGTAGTATAGATTTTATGGGGTATAATAAGTTACAACAAGGGCAGAGCCATTATAAATCAACCTATGACTCTGCCCTTTTATAAAAATAGACTGTGGCTGTACCTTTGTAAAACAGGCTAAGCCTGGGATTTGATTTTTAGCATTCTTGTGGCATTTAATACACAAAGAATCATAACACCAACATCGGCAAAAACAGCCATTCCCATTGTTGCCATACCAAATGAAGCCAAAATCAAAACCAAAACTTTTACAAAAATAGCGAAAGCAACATTTTGAGAAGCGATGCAAAGTGTTTTGCGTGCTATCTTAATGGCAGTTGCTATTTTTGAAGGTTGGTCATCCATAAGTACAATATCAGCCGCTTCTATGGCTGCATCCGAGCCCAAACCACCCATTGCAATACCCACATCGGACAAAGCCAATACTGGAGCATCATTGACACCATCACCAACAAAAGCAACCTTATTGTTATCGGACAATTGTTTATTTTCTGACACTATTTCTTTTACCTTTGCAACCTTGTCTTGCGGAAGCATACCGTAAAGAAATTCATCCAAATTCAATTCTTCACTGACAAATTGTGCCACTTCTTTTTTGTCTCCTGTCAGCATTATTATTTTTTTAATACCCAAATCTTTTAATTGTTGCATGGCAATTTTTGAATCCGATTTTATTTTATCGGATATAATAATATGTCCGGCATATTCATTATTTATGGCCACGTGGACTATGGTGCCGACCTTGGTGCAATCTTTCCACTTAATATTTAGGTTTTCCATTAGTTTGGAATTACCTACAGCCACATTTTTATCATTTATTTTTGCTATAATACCCTGACCTGCAATTTCTTTTTCTATTCTAACCTCACAATTGTCTCGTTCATTTGGGTAGGCGTTTTTTAGAGAAATGGCAATAGGATGAGAGGAATATCTTTCAGCATGAGCAACCAAATGCAAAAGTTGATTCTCTGTTATTTTATCGGGATGTACAGCCGTTACCTCAAATTGTCCTTTGGTTAAAGTACCTGTTTTGTCAAAAACCATTGTGCCCACCTTTGACAAAGTGTCCATATAGGCACCTCCTTTTATTAGAATACCTTTTTTTGACGCTCCTCCTATTCCTCCAAAAAATGTTAAAGGCACAGAAATAACCAAAGCACAAGGACAAGAAACAACAAGGAAGGTCAAAGCCCTATTGAGCCAAATAGGAAAACTCATTGCAAAACTTTCGCAAAACAAAGGAGGAATAAAAGCCAAAGCAATCGCACAAAAAACAACTATAGGGGTATAAACTTTGGCAAAACGTCTTATAAAGGTTTCACTCCGAGATTTGTTTTGCGCAGAATTTTCTACCAAATTGATAATTTTTGAAACGGTAGAATCTTCATATTTTTTTGTTACCCTCACTTTCAAAACTCCGCTGATGTTTATACAACCCGAGATTATTTCATCCTCAACACTCACCTCTTTTGGCACTGACTCTCCCGTCAAAGCAACCGTATTCAAAGCAGAACTCCCCTCTATGATTACTCCGTCCAAAGGCACTTTTTCTCCGGGTTTGATGATTATTACGGAATTAACTTCAACTTGCTCAGGCTTAATTGTTTTTATTGTTTGGTTTTCCAAAAGATTAGCCGTTTCGGGACGAATATTCATTAAAGAGGCTATATTTTTGCGAGAATTGTCGCTTGCATAATCCTCAAACGCTTCCCCCACTTGAAAGAACAGCATAACAAAAACAGCCTCAGCAAATTCTGTATCAGCAGAAGGCAAAAAACCTATACACAAGGCTCCTATTGTGGCAATACACATTAAAAAATTTTCATTAAAAAGATTGCCTTTACTCGCCTCTTCCATTGCTTCAAGTAAAACATTATAACCAACTATAATATAAGGTACTAAATAGATAAGAAGCAATTGCCAAACTTCCAAATTAAGATTTTTTTCTATTACAATCGCTCCAATCAAAAGAAGGCTCGCCAAAATAATTTTTATAATTTTGTTTTTCATTTTGATAATGTTTTTATTCTCTTTTTCTTTTTGGCAAAATTACAATCATTTTGATGCAACCGAGTTGCAAAGTTGTTTTGTGAAAAGAAAAAAGTATTACATTTGCAAAAATAAAGGAGAGTAAAATGGAAGAAGAGTTGTTGAAAAAGTTGAGCGATAAAAAAATCAAACCAACCTCAAACAGAATATTGTTGTTGCGAACCATGATGGAGAAAAACTGCCCTATGAGTTTGACCGACTTGGAGCAGGAACTTATTACTTTGGACAAATCGAGTATATACAGGGTTATGGAGTTGTTTGCCCAAAACGATGTGGTGGATACTTTTGAAGATGGCAGAGGAATACAAATGTACGAACTTTGTCAAGCCAAAGGACATTGCGATAACACCGATGCTCATATGCACTTTTATTGTGAAAAATGCCACAAATCTTTTTGCCTTAGAGAATTAAAACCAAAGGACTTAACTTTGCCCAAAGGATTTACAATCAAGTCCGTTTCTTTGGTTATACGAGGACTCTGTGTAAAGTGCAATTCTCTGTAAAAAACTTTTATTTTACTTTTTTCATTTTGTTATGATTAACTCCTCTTTATTTTTAAATTGCTACAACGGAATAGGAGTAAAAAAGCAATATTTTTTATAACTTTGCAAAAATAAAGAGATTTGTTTAAGGATAGAGAAAATAGTAAATAATATGGCTTTTTTATACCCTTATTTTTTGTTGTTATCTTTGGCGGTTGTCGTTCCAATAGCCGTACATTTATTTAATTTTCATAGGTTTAAGAAAGTATATTTTACCAATGTGGCTATGCTTAAAAATCTTGCCATAGTCAATAGAAAACAAAACAAAGTTTTTGAACGTTTGATATTATTGCTACGTTGTTTAATCATTGTTTTGCTTTCTCTTTTGTTTGCCCAACCTTATATCAAAGACGACAACAATAAACTAAAAAGCGATAACTCAAACGCTGTTGTAATGATTTTGGACAATAGTTTTTCCATGCAAAACATTTCCGATAAGGGTTCTGTTTTGCAACAAGCAAAATCCAAAACAGAGGAAATTCTCAAGGAATATTCCGATAACGATGTTTTTTGTCTGCTAACAATGGATATGCAAGGCAAGCACAAACATTTTTTGAGTAAAAAATACTTTATGGAATTTTTAAAGGATGTGGAAATTTCCTCTGCCTGCGTGCCATATTCCGCCCTTGTAAATACAGCTCACCATCTTTTGCAATTGAGAAACGAAAACAGCAAAAGAGTTTTTTTGATTTCTGATTTTCAAACCTCTCAAACCGATTTAAACAATATAAAACAAGACTCCACTATACAAGATGTTTTTGTGCCTATTCAAGTAAGCAACATCAATAATATCTATGTGGATTCCATTATGTTTGACAGAAATATTTACCAAAAAGGACAGAAAGCAAATATAAAGGTTTCCCTTTGCAATGCCTCCGACGAAAAGGCTGAAAACATACCTGTCAAATTGTATATAAACGATTTGCAACAAAGCATGGCAAATATCAGCCTTGCAGAACATTCCTCCTCTGTGGTGGATATGTCTTTTGTCGTTAAGGAAAACGGAATGCTCAAAGGAAAAATAAATGTAATGGATGCTCCCGTTACGTACGATGATGATTTTTATTTTGCTTTGAATATCAATGAAAAAATAAAAATACTTGCAATCAATCACAACAAAGAAAACAACTCTATCAACAGATTATTTTCCAATAGTCAGGAGGTAGAACTGCACAATATGAATGAAAACTCAATAGATTTTTCTCAATTTGGACAATACAATACGATAATATTGTCGGAAGTAGAAAACATTTCTTCTGGTCTTTGTCAAGAGATAAACAATTTCAGACAAAACGGAGGCAGTTTAATAATTATTCCTCCCGCAAAAATGAATATAACATCCTTTAATGAGGCTTTGAAACAACTACACTTGCCACAATATGAAGGTTTGGTTGAAAAACAAATTTCCGCTAATGTATTGGATGATAAAAACCCTCTTTACAAATCTGTTTTCACCTCTTTAACAGAAAATATGCCTTTGCCAAGGGTAAAAAAATATTATAAGTTTTCAAACACTCAAGGCGTTGCAAAGCAAGATATAATCACATTGGAAAATAACGATGCTTTTCTTATAGAAAACTCTGAAAATCAAAGCAAAAGTTTTTTGTTCGCAGTACCTTTTTCTGATGAGTTTTCCGATTTTTGTGGTCAGAGTATTTTTGTGCCTACGCTTTGGAATATGGTTTTGTATTCGGAGAAATTGATAAAACCTTTTCTGTTTATGAATGACAATTCTTTTGTAGATATTTCTTTATTTGGACAAGGTATCAACTCAGAGGTAATAACGCTGAATTCTGAAAATTCCTCTGCTTCCATTATTCCTCAAATGCAAAAGAAAAACAACAATATAGGTTTTAGAATCAACAATCAAATAAAACAAGCAGGTATTTATTACATCAAAGACAAAGATAAAATTCTCGGCATTATGGCTTTTAACTACCCGAGACAAGAATCAAAATTGCTATTCAATACTCCTTCCCAACTAAACAAAGCCACAACCAAAGCGGGATTGAAAAATATTAAAGTATTTGACAACAAAAAAATGGTAAGTACTTATTTTACTCAAAGCAATAAAAAATTTGATTTCACGTTATCCATAATCTTTGCATTGGTTACGTGCTTGGTTTGTGAGGTACTGCTTTTGCGTAAGATAAAAAATAATTAGAATATTGTTTTACATAGCAATGAAAAAATGCTTCATATTATCCTTGATTTTTATTTGTGTTGTGTCCAATCTTTCTGCACAAAAGACAGATACAACAAACAAACCTCCTAAGCATTGGTCAAAAAAGACAGATATTATTATTTCCATAGAGCAGACACAAATAGACAATTGGTCTACGGGTGGTTATAGTAACTTTACTTTTGGCTCTTTTCTCAAAGGATACTACAATTATGCAAATGGAAAGCATAAGTTGGACAACACTTTGGAACTTTCTTATGGCAGAACAAGACAAGATGTCAGCGGAGAAGGAATTTGGGATAAATCAAACAGATGGATAAAAAGTGATGACAAAGTAGAATTCAACTCAATATATGGTTATAAGGCGGTTGGCAATTGGAATTATTCGGCATTGCTTAACTTAAAGACACAGTTTGATAATGGTTTTAAAAGCGATACCCTTTTGATTTCTGCCGGCTTGTCGCCTGCCACTCTCACCTCTTCTGTGGGTTTGGAATACAAGAAAAAATATTTTTCTGTCTTGTTTTCCATACTTACGGGCAAAACCATATATGTATTGGACGAACGATTAAGAGGTAAATCCTTTGGTTATACGGACGAAGAAAACGATGCGTGGAAATTTTCTATGGGGTCTTACATAAAAGTATTTTACAAAAAAGATATAACCAAACATATTAATCTGTTGTGCAAATTGGATTTATTTTATGATTATGAAAAACCTCTTTTGGACACCGATATTACAGGAGAAATTTTTGTAACCTTTAAAATATTCAAATATTTGAGTACATTCTTTGACTTGCAAGTGGCTATGGATAAAGATTTTTCCACCTCCATGCAATTCAAAGAAAGAGTCGGTATTTCCGTACCTTTTTCTTTCTAACAGAATAATATTTTTATTTATAAAAAAAACTACACCCCATTTTTGAGGTGTAGTTTTATAATATTAAGAAATAACTTTATTTCTTGTGCGAAGCATAGTAATTCATCAAGCAACCATCAGCCAAAATGTCTCTTTCATCTTTGGTTAGGTTTTGGAAATAAAGATGTATATCCTTAACTCCATCCTTGCTGATTACCTTAGCGTCTATTTCCTCTTTGCCCTCAAGTATTGCTTTTCTGATACCTTCCACATAAACAAAATCACCAACATTATAATCAAAAGCGGTCTCCTTTGCTATGGTGAAAGGAACTATACCCCAGTTGATACAATTTGAGCGATAACGTTTGGTAGCATACTCATAGCAAATGTTGGCATCGCCTCCAAGTACTTTTTGACAAGAAGCGGCTTGCTCTCTTGCTGAACCATCACCCGGCTTGTTGGCAAATACGCAAGAACCAAAGGAAGTATTCTCGGCTTTTGCACCAACTTTATTCAAAGCGTCCAAAACGTGTTGAGGAGTTTTTCCTGCACGTCTTTCAAGGTCTTCGCTCTGTATGCGTTTTGAAGTACCTACATACTCAGGTACACGTCTTGAAAGAGCAAACTCAGAAAGTTTCAACGGGTTGGAACGATAAGAAGAAGTTTCGCCCGAAGGTATCAATTCGTCCGTAGTAGTTACAGGGTCATGTATAACGGCTGCAAGTTCTACCAACATATTGTCTTGCATTGGGTACATTTTTGGCCAATCTTTGATATTTGGTCCATAACGAAGTTCTTGGCTTGGGTCTGCTTTGCCAAATCCTTGATAAACTCGTTTTTCATATACCGCAGGGTCATATTTGTAGCCCTCGTAATCTACTTTGTAATCTATATCCGTAGCGGCTGTAATAACTCCTCCGTTAGCGGCAGTGGCGGCAATACTTCTTGCGTCCATCAAGGCAACAAGAGAAATCTGTCCCTGACCAGGTTTTGAACCCTCACGGTTAGGGAAGTTTCGTGTTGTGTGACGAATTGAGAAACCATTGTTTGAAGGAACATCACCGGCACCAAAGCAAGGACCACAGAAAGCAGGTTTAATAGTAACACCGGCCTCAAGCAAATCCTCTGCAATGTGAGAACGAGTAGCAGCCAAATAAACAGGAATACTTTGAGGATAAGCACTTGCCGTAAAGTATCCGTTACCTGTTGATTTGCCTTTAAGAATAGCGGCAGCAGCAGCCAAATTGTCGTATGTACCACCGGCACAACCTGCTATAATACCTTGGTCTGCCCAAACTTTGCCATCTTTTATTTTGCTTACAAGGTCTATTTCTATTTTGTCGCCAAATCTCTTTCTTGAGTCCTCTTCCACTGCTTTAAGAATTGCCTCTGGATTTGATTGCAATTCGTGGATTGTGTAAGCATTGGAAGGGTGATAAGGCAAAGCAATCATAGACTCTTGTTTTGACAAATCTATTTTTATCATGCTATCATAATAAGCAACTTTGCCCGGACGCAATTCCTTATAGTCCTGAGGACGATTGTGCATCTTATAATAGTTGTGTACCTCTTCGTCAGTTACCCATATAGAAGACAAACAAGTGGTCTCTGTGGTCATAACCTCTATTCCATTACGAAAATCTATAGGAAGATTCTTAACTCCCGGACCTGCAAACTCCAAAACCTTATTCTTTACAAATCCATTTTCAAAAGTAGCCTTTACCAAAGAAATAGCCACATCGTGAGGTCCTATACCCTTCTTTGGAGTTCCCTCCAACCAAACAAGTACTACCTCTGGAGCATTGATATCCCAAGTATTTTCCAACAATTGTTTAACCAATTCTCCACCGCCTTCGCCAACGCCCATATTACCAAGAGAGCCGTAACGAGTGTGAGAATCAGAGCCAAGTATCATATTTCCACACTTAGCCATGGCTTCACGTGCATATTGGTGAATAACAGCCAAATTTGTTGGAACGAAAATGCCACCATACTTCTTAGCCGCAGAAAGACCAAAAACGTGGTCATCCTCATTGATGGTACCGCCAACAGCACAAAGAGAATTGTGGCAGTTTGTCATTCCATAAGGAATAGGGAATTTTTCCAAACCACTTGCTCTTGCTGTCTGAATAATACCAACATAGGTAATATCATGCGAAATCAAAGCATCAAACTTGATACGCATTTTTTTACCTTTGCTATGGTCTACATCGTGAGAACGAAGTATGTTATAGGTAATTGTATTTTCACGAGCCTCATCAGCGGAAATATTTGCTGAATCCACTACTTTTTCACCGTCAAGAAGATATACTCCTTTGTTGATAAGTTCTACCATTTTAATTGTATCCTTTTTACTTTTTTATGTTTAATTTCAAAACTAAATAATTCTGCTTTATAATAATTCTGCTGTGCAAAATTATACAAACTTTTTATATTCAAACAATTTTTTAAGAAAAATAACCGCTGAAAATTATTATAGACTGTATAAATAGGTAGACAGACACAAACAAAGCCTGTTTTTATAAGACGCAAAGCCTATGATTTATTGCCTTTGGCTTATCATAACCAATAACAACCCATCCTGCCCCATACAGAAGGAAAGAAAAAATAAAACAAAATGAATGTATTTGTTTTTTTTTTTCTATTTTTGCAAAATAATCGGTGAGAATTGATTATTTTTTTAAAGATACTAATGAAAATTTAAATATATAATGAGTTTAAAGATAGTAGTTTTAGCAAAACAAGTACCGGACACAAGGAATGTTGGCAAAGATGCAATGACACCTGAGGGTACAGTAAACAGACAGGCACTTCCGGCAATATTCAATCCGGAGGATTTGAACGCTTTGGAAATGGCTCTTGAGATAAAAGACAGAATTCCCGGCACGGAAATAACCATTGTAACAATGGGACCATCGCGTGCGGCAGAAATAATAAGAGATTCCATGTTTAGAGGAGCCGACAGAGGCGTTGTTCTTTCAGACAGAAAACTTGCAGCGAGCGATACTTTGGCTACTTCATACGCCATTTCACAAGCAGTAAAGAAAACAGGTCATTTTGATATTGTTTTTGGAGGTCGTCAAGCCATAGACGGAGATACTGCACAGGTTGGACCTCAAACTGCAGAAAAACTTGAAATTCCTCAAATCACATACGCAGAAGAGTTATTGGATGTAAATCAAAACGATATTACCATAAAACGCCGTTTGGAAAGAGGTGTGGAGGTGGTTAAAGCAAAATTTCCTTTGCTTATCACAGTACACTCCTCAGCCAAACCTTGCAGATTCTACAATGCTAAGCGAATAATGAAATACAAGCACGCTTTTTCTTCCTCTGAGGCTCAGGCTCAAGGACTTGATACAAGTATATGGAATAATTTCCCTTATTTGAAAATAGAGGAATGGAGTGCCGCAGATGTTCAAGCAGAGGATGAAAGAATAGGTGCAAACGGCTCTCCTACAAAGGTAAAGAAAATAGATAATGTTGTCCTTTCTCAAAAAGAAAATATTCAGTTGGAAGCGACCGAGGAGAATTTGGACAATTTAGTAAAGAATTTAATAGATACACATATAATAGGATAAAGATATGAATAATGTTTTTGTTTATTGCGAGATAACAGAAGAAAACCATATTGCTGACGTCAGCCTTGAACTTATAAGCAAGGCGAGAAAACTTGCCAACGAATTGGGGGTAAAGGTAGAGGCTGTGGTTATAGGCAACAATGTTGAGAATTTGGAAAACACTCTTTATCCTTATGGAGTGGATATTATCAATTATGCAGATGATAAGCGTTTGTTTCCTTATCAGACTTTGCCTCATTTTTCCATAGTTACCCAACTTATAAAGGAAAAACAACCGCAAATTGCCCTATTTGGTGCTACAAGTGTGGGCAGGGATTTGGCTCCAAGAGTGGCTTCGTTTTTGCGTTGCGGACTTACCGCCGATTGTACCTCTTTGGAAATAGGAGAATATGAAAACAAAAAAGAGGGTACGGTAATAGAAAATCTTCTTTATCAGATACGTCCTGCTTTTGGTGGCAACATCATTGCAACAATAGTAAACCCAAATACCCGTCCTCAAATGGCAACAGTACGTGAGGGAGTGATGAAAAAAGAAGTTTATAACTCCAATCACAAGGGCGAAATAAATAAACTTGACGTAAACAAATATGTAAAGGATTCTGATTTTTGCATAGAAATATTGGAAAGACATATAGAGCAACAAAAAATAAATATCAAAGGCGCTCAAATCATTGTTTGCGGAGGTTATGGTATGGCTTCAAAACCGGATGGTTTCAAACTTCTGCATGAGTTGGCAGAGACGCTTGGCGGAGAAGTAGGAGCAACAAGAGCAGCTGTAGATGCAGGAATGACCGAGCACGAAAGACAAGTGGGACAAACTGGAGTAACCGTAAGACCAAAACTTTACATAGGTTGCGGAGTATCGGGGGCAGTTCAGCACAGAGCAGGTATGCAAGAGAGTTCCAAAATAATAAGTATAAATACTGATGTTAATGCACCTTTGAATTCAATAGCGGACTACACCATTGTGGGAGATGCTTTTGAAATTGTACCTAAGTTGATACAGTATTATAAGAAGAATAGTAAATAAAATTTTTGTTTAAGAATAAAATAATAAATCATAATGGCTAATTTTTTTGAAGATAACAAGGGTTTGCAGTTTCAGTTAAGCAACCCTATGATGCAAGAAATCATAAGGTTGAAAGAAAGAAATTTTGCAGACTATGGCAAATATGATTATGCTCCAAAGGATTTTGAGGACGCTATGGACTCATATAAAAGAGTGCTTTCACTTATCGGAGAAATAACGGGCGAGGTGCTTGCCAACAATGCCGAAAGTGTGGACAATCAAGGAGTAAGAATAGAAGATAATGCGATAATATATGCAGACGGTACCAAAGAAAACCACAAAACTTTGACCGATGCCGGTGTTTATGGTCTTTCTTTGCCAAGACAATATGGAGGGTTGAATTTTTCATACGTTCCTTATGTAATGGCAGCCGAGATAGTTTCAAGAGGAGATTGCGGTTTTGCCAATATTTGGGGCTTGCAGGATTGCGCTGATACTATTTATGAATTTGCTAACGATGAAATAAAAAACAAGTATCTTCCTATGATAAATCAAGGCTATACTTGTTCTATGGACTTGACTGAGCCTGATGCTGGTAGCGATTTGCAAAGCGTAAGATTGAAAGCCACTTTTGACGAGAAAAACAATTGTTGGAGACTAAACGGAGTAAAACGTTTTATCACCAATGGAGATGCCGATATAAAACTTGTGCTTGCTCGCTCCGAAGAGGGTACGACAGACGGCAGAGGACTTTCTTATTTTGTTTATGACAGAAGAGACGGAGGCGTAACCATAAGAAGAACGGAGAACAAACTTGGTATTCATGGCTCACCTACGGGAGAACTTGTTTTCAACGATGCTCCTGCTCAATTGGTAGGAGAGAGAAAATTGGGACTTATCAAATATGTGATGTCCTTGATGAACGGAGCAAGACTTGGAGTAGGTGCTCAGAGTGTGGGATTGAGTGAAGCGGCTTATAGAGAGGCTTTGCAATATGCCAATGAAAGAGAACAGTTTGGCAAACCTATCATAAAATTTCAACAAGTAAGGGAAATGCTTGCCAAAATGAGAGCAAAAACCGATGCCACCCGTGCTTTGTTGTATGAGACGGCTCGTTGCGTGGATATGTACAAAATTTATGAAGCCATATCCAAAGAGAGAAAACTTGAACCCGAGGAAAGACAAACTTTAAAAACCTATACTCGTTTGGCAGATATGTTTACTCCTTTGTTAAAGTTGTTCTCTTCAGAGTATGCCAACCAAAACACTTATGATTGCATACAAGTATATGGTGGCAGTGGCTTTATGAAAGATTACCCTTGCGAAAGGATGTACAGGGATGCGAGAATTTTGACCATTTACGAAGGTACCTCTCAATTGCAAGTTGTTGCAGCCATCAGAGGAGTTGTTTCCGGTGGTTACCTTAACAGAATAAAAGAATACGAAAACCAAACTCTTTCAAGCAAAAACGCTGAGGCATTGCAAGAGTTAAGAAATATTCTTTTGCCTTTAAGAGAGGACTTTGAGCAATGTGTGGCAAAGATTAACGAATTTGGTTCTGCAAGCGAGTCGCATGAGTTCAATTCAAGGCGTTTGGTGGAAATAGCAGGTTATATCATAATGGCACACTTGCTTATTTTGGACTCAGACAGAGATGAGCAATTTTTATCTTCTGCAAGAGTAATGACCAAAATGGCACAAGAAAAGATAGCCGAGAGAAAAGCCTTTATCCTAAACTTTGAACCAAACGACCTAAACGACTATTTATCTTTAACAGAATAAAAACAAAAGAAAGAAACTAATTATTCATAATACGTAAAACTTGTTGCTATAGATTTTTCTTTGCAACAAGTTTTTTTATTTTCATTGAAAAAAAAATACGTTTCATAGACAAAAAATGTCTAAATATTTGCTTACTTTTGCACAAATAAAAGAAACACATACATTTATTATGACAAATAAACAACAAAACATAACAACACCTGAGCAAGAAAACAAGGCTGTAATAAGAACAAAAGAACAAGAAAGAGCAGAACTGCACAAAACCATTTGGAGAATAGCAAACGATTTGAGAGGAAGCGTTGATGGTTGGGATTTTAAGAATTATGTACTTGGAATGCTCTTTTATCGTTTTATTTCTGAGGATATCACAAAATATGCCGATAGACTCGCCAAAAACTCGGGGGATGAAAATTTTTCTTATGAAAGGCTTTCTGATAAAGAGGCTTTGAACGGTAAAAAAACAATGGTGGATGAGAAAGGATATTTTATTCTTCCCTCCGAGTTGTTTGCCAATGTGCAGAAACAAGCCACACAAAACGAAAATCTAAATATAACCCTCACCAATATTTTTAAAAATATAGAAGAATCAGCCAAAGGCACTCAGTCGGAGCACGACCTCAAAGGATTATTTTCCGATATAGATGCCAACAGCAACAAACTCGGTGCAACGGTTAAGCAAAGAAATGAAAAACTTGTAAAAATACTTAATGCCATTGCAAGTCTTGACCTTGGTGCCGATATTAACGAAACACTTAACGACACTTTTGGCGATGCTTACGAGTTTCTTATGGCTATGTATGCAAGTAACGCTGGCAAAAGCGGAGGAGAGTTTTTCACTCCTCAAGAGGTCTCCCGTTTGCTTACTCTGATAGCCATTGCAGGAAGAAAACGTATAAACAAAGCCTACGACCCTGCTTGTGGTTCGGGTTCATTGCTTTTACAGTTCAAAAAGATAATGAAAGCCGATTGCCCCAACCTTTACGGACAAGAGATAAACATAACAACTTACAACCTTTGCCGTATAAATATGTTTTTGCATGGTATGGGCTTTGACAAATTTGATATTCAGCACGGCGATACTCTTTTGGAGCCTAAACATTTGGAACTTGAGCCTTTTGATGCCATTGTTTCCAACCCGCCCTATTCTATAAGGTGGGCAGGCAGAACCAACCCTTTGCTTATAAATGATAGTCGTTTTTCTCCCGCCGGCGTATTGGCACCAGCGAGCAAAGCAGACCTTGCTTTTGTTATGCACATACTGTCATGGCTTTCCACCGATGGCACGGCTGCAATAGTTGAATTTCCCGGCGTGCTTTATAGAGGGCAGGCAGAAAAGACAATAAGAGAATATCTTATATCACACAACTACGTTGATACGGTTATACAACTAACCGACAACCTTTTCTTTGGTGTAAGCATAGCAACCTGTATCATAGTTTTGAAAAAAAGTAAGAAAGACGCAAATATTCTCTTTATTGATGCTTCTCAAGAATTTGTACACGAGGGCAATAAAAACAAACTCTCAGAGGAAAATATTCAAAAAATCTATTCCACTCACCGCGATAGAAAAGAAATAAAACATTTCTCTTTACTTGTCAGCAACGATGATATTCTTAACAATGAGGCCAATCTCAGCGTATCCTCATACATTGAACCAAAAGACTCGCAAGAAAAAATAGATATCCGAAAGTTAAACGCAAATCTTGTTGCCATAGAAGAAAGACAACAAACATTGCGTAAAGAGATAAAAAAAATAGTTGCCGAATTGGAAACAGCCTAAAAAATAATGGGTTAATATGTTTATAACAAGACAATACCAGTAGGCTGAGCCTGCTCTATAAGGGCAAAGCCGTTAATAATAACTTATCAAAACCTATAAACAAAGAGAAAAACGCAATCCAATGAGCAAAATAAAAGACCTTATACAACAACACTGCCCAAACGGAGTGGAATATAAAAAGTTGGGAGAAGTTTGCGAAATTAAACGGGGTAGAGGTATGTCAAAAAGTGTAAAAGATCCAAAAGCAAAGTTTCCTATTATCCTTTATGGCGAATTATATACTACTTATGGAAATTACATTGATACAATATATTCATTTGCGAGTGAAGAATGTGTAAAAAGTGCATTAAAGGTTTATAGGGATTCCATACTTTTACCACTTTCAAGTACTACAGCTAAAGCTCAAATTGGAAAAGCATCCGTTTTAAAAATAAGTTATTGTTACTTAGGAGGAGATGCATTGGCGTTAATTCCCAACAAAAGCATAAACCCAGATTTTCTAATGTATTTTATGAATGGGAATGCCTTTGAGTATAGAAAAATGAAATGTGTCAAAGGGACAACAATACGACATCTCAATCCGACTCAAATGACTGAGATAGAGATACCTATTCCGCCGATGGAGGTTCAGGAGGAGATAGTAAGGATATTGGATACGTTTAGCGCGCTTACAGCGGAGCTGGAAGCGGAGCTGGAAGCAAGAAAAAAACAATACCAATATTATAGAGATAAACTATTATCTTTTGAGAATTTAGGAGAGAGAGAGAGAGAGATTAACGTGGAGGAGGTTAGGTGAAATATTTGATTATTTTTCTGGTATGAGAGGAGTTTCTAACAAATGGAAAGAATTTGGCAATTGTAAATTTATAGACTATCTTAACGTGTATAACAATATGTGTGTTGATGTTTTTGCTCTTAAAAATGCAACAGTCAAAAATCAAAAACAAAACATCTTACAAAAAGGTGATATATTACTTACTTGTGCTTCTGAAACACCCGATGAATGTGCAATTAGTTCTGTGATAAGAGACTATATAGCAGAAAATACTTTTTTAGACGACCATTTATTTGCATTGAGAATAAAAGAGAATTATAAAGATATTATCAATCCTGCGTTTTATAATTATTACTTCCATTCTGCAAATCACAGAAAAGAAGTTAATAAAACTGTTAGAGGTGTTACTCGTTTTTACATTGCGTACCCTTCATTTATGACAATTAAAATTCCTATTCCGTCAATGGAGGAGCAGGAAAGGGTTGTTGGGATATTGGATAAATTTGATAGGTTGGTAAATGATATAAGCGAGGGCATACCCGCCGAAATAAAAGCCAGACGACAACAATATGAATATTATAGAGATATGTTGTTGAACTTTAAAAAATTGTAAATAAAAATGTTTTGATAGGTTGTAATGGGGTTTTATGAGTTAAGATATCGGCATAAGGGCAAGCCGTTATATTCTTACATTATTACACGCTTTGCCTCTATACCAACCTATAAAAACAATAAAAAAGCAAAAGAAAGCAATAAAAATCGGTTTACTGAAAATCAACAAGTTACAAAATAAAAAGTTGCACGCGTTTGGTCAGGTCATGGAATCTTCGTAACTTTGCAAGAGAGAAATACCCCTATAAGAAAATTCCCAATTTTTACCCTTATAACTACTTGATAATCAATAAAAACGAAACGGCGTTTTATTTTATCGAAACGCCGATTCGTCGAAATGAATCGGCGATTCATTTTCGCGAAACGGGCGAAGAAAAAATTTTTTCTTAGAAAAACAGCTCGAAACCGCTGATTTTCACGATTTTTGCCCGATTTTGACCCTTCGAAAAAGGTTAAGTAATTGATAATCAATGGTAGCACCCCTATTTTTGACTTATAAATGTATATCAATTAAATTTCAGCCTCAGGCTGTTTTATTTGGGCAAAGCCGCACCCGTTGGGTGTTTTGTAAGGGCAAAGCCGCACCC
>CAZITO010000053.1:0-15745 GCA_964542225.1 uncultured Bacteroidaceae bacterium
GCCTGTTTTATAAGGGCAAAGCCACTACTTTTCGGCTCTTTCTCAGCCTGTTTTCTTAGGGCAAAGCACCCACCGGGTGTCTTAATATGGGCAGAGCCGCACCCGTTGGGTGTTTTATAATGGCAAAGCCGTTATATTTTGATGGGTTGGCATAGGGGCGGAAACGTTATGGATTATTTTATAAAGGTTATGCTTTTTATAAAATATCTTGTGGGTGAAATTCGTTTACTGAATAAATATTTACAAAATAAAAAAAAATAATTATCTTTGCAAGGTGATTATAAATTTTTAAGAAATAGTATTATGAAAAATTGGGTTAAAAAAGTTTGTCTGTTGATAATGTTAGGAATGTGTTTTACAAATGTTTATGCACAAAAGTCGGACGATATTCTTGCTTTATCAAATGAAAAAATAGCCATTGAAAAATATGAGAGTACTTACAGCCCTATTATCAACGAGGGTAAAATGGTTTTGGTGTGTTATATCAATGAGTATGAATATTTTGATTATTACTTTTATACGAGTTTGGATTTGAAAGAAGATTTGGCTCAAAAGATTTTGGCGGATATTCATTCTTACAAAGCAGATACGGAGCAAATGAGGACATATTTCTTTGAGTCCAATGAGGTGGAAAGTGCAACCCAAAGACAAATGCATCAACTAAAACGCGATAGGGTTTTGGCGGTTGTAAAGGATAAAGGAAATATTGTTGTTGTTTCCTATGAACCAAGATATTACAAACAGCATTTGTTAAAATAAGTAACCGAAAAAAATAAAGAATAAGATTATACAAAAAAGCCATCAAATAAAGATGGTTTTGTTTTTTTAAACCCATAAAAAAATGATAAAACACAGACACATAAGACAAAATTTTAACAATTTCAATAAAAACATAACTCAAACCGTAAAGTCAAACACTCCTTTGCAAATAAGATATATTTTGGGAGTGTATTTTCTTTGTGTGTTTTTTATGATGATATTCAGAGTTTTGATATTCTTTGTTCATTGTGCTACAACGTTGTCGGATTTGGATTTTGTTATGTTGCTTCGTTCTTTGTTGCAGGGTATTCGTTTTGATTCCACCATGATTTGCAGAGTATTGTCGCCTTTCTTGTTGTTGATGATAATATTTTCTTTGACAAATTTTAATAGGAGATGGATACACAGACCTTTGCATTTGATTTTGACTTTGATATGTTTCTTTTTATTCTTGGTTAGTTTTTTGGATGCGGCTTATTTTACTTATTTTCAAAGTCATATAAATGTGGTGGTTTTGTCTTGGATGCGTACTCCAAAATATCTTTTTGAGGTTATTTTGCATTCGCCTGTCTATTTGGTTTATATAGTGGCTTTTTTGGGTGTGTTGGCTTGGTTTTCCTGGCTTATGTTTTGGCTGTATAATGCCACTTTGTTTAAAACCATTCCTCCTTATAGTGCAAAGCAACCTGTGGTAAAAACAATAGTTATAAGTTGTTTTGTCTGTTGTCTTTGCTTTATAGGTATGAGAGGCAGAATAACAGACAGCAAACCTTTGACCATATCGGCGGCGTATTTTTCGGACAATGATTTTTTTAATCAACTTGGTGTCAGTCCGATGTTTTCCATATACAAAAGTTATCAGGAGGAAAGAGATTCCAACAAAGAAAATATTTCATACATAGACCCTGTCAAAGGGAGAGAAATAGTCGGTCAGGAATTTGCCAACAGAGATGATATTGCTTTTGCCATGCCTACAATAAAAGAAGGTACAAACATAATAATGGTTATTATGGAAGATGTTACACAAGAAAAAGTAACCCGCAAAGAAATGCCTGCTTTATACAATATCTCCAAACAATCATTGAGTTTTACCAATGTTTATGCCGATGGAGAATATATATATAATGGTTTGTATTCAACGCTTTTTGCTTACCCGAATATTTTTTCGGACAATTCCATGGTTTCCACCGTTGTACCCAAAATGCAAGGACTCCCTACTTTGCTTAAACAACACGGATATAAAACTTATTTCTTTACCTCCAAAGAGCAAAGCACGGACAACACCACAAGATTTTTGCTTGCAAATGATGTGGATTATATTTACTCAGGCAAGGCAAATGATTTGAAACGTGATGGTAAAGTACTTGACAAAGCCAACCTTCCGTTCTTTGCCTGCATATTTGTCAGCCATGATGAGACAAAAATTTTTAGAATTCTCGATAATAAAATTGAACAAATATTATCGGAAGCAAAAAAATATTCTTGGTATAAAAATACTTTGCTAATCTTTGTGGGAGCAAACGGATACGCAAAAAAAATTCCTGTTTATTTCTATGCAAATCATATTTTTAAGCCTCAAAAAAATAATACCCTCGCTTGTCAGACAGATATAGTGCCGACTGTTATGAGTATGATGGATGAGAGTTATAGGAATGAAACTTTGGGCTTGAATATCTATTCTCAAAGAAGAAGTTTTGCCTATTCTTCCAAAAAAGATGAAATAACAGCCATTGCCGACAATGCCATATATACGTGGAACAAAGATAAATCGGAGCATATCAGTACAACAAAACAAGACAGTATTGCAAAAATAGAGGGCAATGATACTGTTTTTGTGCCTGTTTTATCGGATAAGGATTTGTCTGTTAAGATGAAAGAATATGTTTTTGCCATGTACCAAATGGCAAAAAACAATGTTTCTCAAATGAAAATGAAACGTGAATAAATAAAACGCATAATGAAAAAGATATTTTTTTTGATTTTAGCGGCGATTTGTTTTTTCTTTGTGGCTTGTGAGCAGAAGGAAAAAAAGTATGTTTTTGATGGTTTGGTGCAAGGAACTTATTACCACATAATCATATATGGCAAAGATACAGCACAAATACAGCAGGGTTTTGACAGTATATTTGCTCTTGTGGATAATACTTTTTCTCTTTGGAACAAAAACTCTTTGCTTACCAAACTAAATAACAATGAACAAGTAAAATTGAACCCACTCTTTATAGACAATTTTAACAGAGCCAAACAAATCAACGCTTTGACCGACGGAGCCTTGGATATAACCATAGGAGCCATAGTACAAGCGTATGGCTTTGCAAACAAAGAAAAACAAGAAATCAATAAAAGGGTTATAGACTCCTTAAAAACTTTTATCGGTATGGACAATGTAACCATAAAAGACAATGAATTGATAAAAACCTATAAGGAAACACAACTTGATTTCAATGCCATAGCACAGGGTTACACAACAGATATGATATCTGATTTTTTGACAAAAAGAGGAGTGGAAAATTTTTTGATTGATGTGGGAGGAGAGGTGTATTGTAAAGGTGAAAAACCCAATGGCAAAAGTTGGAGTGTGGCAATAGAAACACCGACAGACGAAGCCAAAAACGAGAGAAATTATCAGACTCTTGTAAAATTAAAGGATAAAAGCATTGTAACCTCAGGCAATTATAGAAAATTTTATGTGGAAAACGGAGTAAAATATTCTCATACCATAGACCCCAAAACAGCACAATCGGTCAAACACAATTTGTTGAGTGCTTCTGCCATTGCCGATAATGCAACCATGGCAGATGGTTTGGCTACGGCTTTTATGGTTATGGGATTGGAAAAGAGCAAAGAATTTCTTGCCAAACACAAAGAATTTGCCGCCTATCTTATTTATTCGGACGAAAAGGGCAATATGAAAGTATGGCAAAGCGATAACTTTGCCGCCTATCTCAACAACGATTGATGGTAAATAGATTTGAAAACATATTTTTGAAGAATCTTGGTTTTTCTCCCACAGATGACCAAAGGCAATTGTTAACATTATTGGAGGAGTTTTTGTTTGTTGGAGAAAAGAAAGTTTTTATACTCAAAGGTTATGCCGGTACGGGTAAAACCACAATGATGTCGGCTTTGATAAAAACTCTGCCCTCTTTTCATCTTTACTCCGTATTGCTTGCCCCTACGGGCAGGGCAGCCAAAGTGCTTGCCAAATATTCTCAAAAACAAGCCTATACCATACACAAACGTATATATTTTTCTCATCATGATGAAAATTCTTTTAGTTTCAAACTAAAAGACAATCGTTCAAAGCATACGATTTTTATTGTGGACGAGTCTTCTATGATAGGTACTGACAGCGCCGCTTTTCAGCACAATCTCTTGGATGATTTGATGCAATATATTTTTATGGAAAGCACTTGTAAGGTTATTTTTATAGGAGATACCGCACAGTTGCCACCTGTGGGACAGAGGCTTTCTTTTGCTTTGGACGAAAATTATATGTCCGATAGGTTTGGTTTGCCTTGTCAAAGTTTTTTGCTTTCGCAAGTGGTTCGTCAGGCTTTGGAGTCTGGTATTTTAAAGAATGCTTCAAATCTCAGGTTTAGAATTTCAAAAGAAAATTATTCTTTGCCCATCTTTAAATTACTCAATTTGCAAGATGTAAAAAGTATAAACTCCACTGATTTTGAAGAATATTTGAGACAAGCCTACAAACAAGAAGGTGTTCAAGAGGTGTTGGTTATTGCCAAAAGCAATTATCAGGCAAACAAACTCAACAACCTTATTCGTTATCAAATTTTGGAAAGAGAAAATACTTTGGAAGCGGCGGATAGGTTGATGGTGGTAAAGAACAATTATTTTTGGGTGGACGAAACGACAGAAATGGGCTTTATAGCCAACGGTGATATTTTCAGAATAAACAGAGTTTTGTCAATAGAGGAAAAATTTGGCTTTCAGTTTGCAGATGTTTCCGTGTGTTTTGATGATTATGAAAATGCTACGGAAATAGAGGTGAAAATTTTGCTTAACACCCTTTTCATAGAACAAGCCTCTTTGAACAGAGAGGAGGAGAAAAAACTTTATGACAATATTTTTGAATACCATTATAATGAGGTAAAAAACAAGCAACAAGCACAAAAAAATACTTTTAATGACCCATATTTCAATGCTTTACAAGTAAAATTTGCCACTTGTCTGACCTGTCACAAATCGCAGGGCGGAGGTTGGAATGTTGTTTTTGTTTTTCAGAGCTATCTGACAAAAGAACAACTTGATAAAGAATATTTTCGTTGGTTATATACAGCCATAACAAGAGCAAAAAAGCAATTGTATTTGGTAAATTTTTCTGAAGAATTTTTTAAAAATGAATAATATAACAATGAGCAATGAGGAAAAAGGTTTCTTTGAACAAATAGGAGTCAAGTTTCCGCAAATACTAAGCAGAGAGTCGCTTCCTTCGTCTTTTTTTTCTTTTCGTAAAAGAATGGCACACAAAGGAGATTTCGGGCATTGCCTTTTGATTGCCGGCTCATATGGAAAGGCGGGAGCCTGTGTATTGTCCTCGCTTGCGGCTTTGAGGTCGGGCTGTGGGTTGATTTCTGCCCATATTCCCAGAAAATTATACGATATTTTGCAAATTGCTGTGCCTGAGGCTATGGTTTCCATAGATGAGGATGGCGAAAACTTTTCCTCTATGCCCGAGGTTGAAAAATACTCCGCCATAGCCATTGGTCCAGGTTTGGACACCAAAGCCCAAAGCAGACAAGCCTTAATTCACTTTTTACAACAAAGAGCGGAAAAGGAAGTTTTGCAAAAAATACCTCTTGTTTTGGATGCCGATGCTCTTAACATTGTTGCACAAGAAGAAAATAAAAACCAACTGTTAAATAATAATATGATACTTACACCTCACCCCAAAGAGTTTGAACGTTTGTTTGGCACAATGCATGTAAAAGAAAGGATAGATTTTATATCAAATTACAGTAGAAAACACAATATTACCATAATACTCAAAGGAGGAATAACAGCCATAGCAAACTCAATGGGGAAAGTGTTTTTTAATGTTTTGGGTAATCCCGGCATGGCTACGGCGGGCAGTGGAGATGTGTTGACGGGAATAATTTTGGGAATACTTTCTCAGGGGTATATGTGTGAGGAAAGTGCTTGTTTGGGTGTTTATATTCACGCTAAAGCAGGCGATATGGCAAAAAAATATTTGGGTGAAAAAAGTTTGATAGCAAGAGATATTATAAAGTTTTTGCCTCAAGCAATTAACAATTCCGATTAAAAAAAATGAAATCCATAAATACACAGAAAGAAGAAGTAATACTTGGCATTGACCCGGGAACCAATGTAATGGGCTATGCTTTTGTAAAAAAGGTGGGAAAAAAAATAGAAGTCTTGGATATGGATGTTCTCAAACTTGGCAATAAGGAGGATATGTCCACAAGAATGAAAATTATTTTTGATTTCATTATAAACAAGATAGATAAATATCTGCCTGATATGCTTGCTTTGGAAGCACCTTTTTATTACAAAAACGTACAGAGTATGCTCAAACTTGGCAGGGTGCAAGGAATATGTATAGCGGCAGGTCTGTCAAGAGATATTCCTTTTACCGAATTTCCGCCCAAAAGAGTCAAACAATCCATAACCGGCAATGGCAACGCTTCAAAGGAACAGGTTATGAAAATGTTGCAAATGATGAAACTCATAGACGAAACTCCCAAATATTTGGATGCCTCCGATGCCTTGGCCGTGGCGGTGTGTTATTGTACTCAAAGCGAATTGTTGGATACTGGAGTTAATGCAAAAATCACAAAACCAAAGACCAAAACACTCTCTTGGGCTGCTTTTGTCAATGAACACCAAAACAGAATAATAAAATAACTCATTAAAACACCACTTCGCCATTATGGGTGCAAGTGGTGTTTTTGTAAATTTATAACTTAGCGACTTTGCCATTGTAAAACTTTATAGCAGTGTTTGGCTTATTATGTATCTTGGGCGGTGTTTGGTTTCCTTGTATATTTTGCCTATGTATTCGCCTATTATTCCTATGGCAAAAAGTTGCAAGCCCCCCAAAAGCCATATAGAAGCCATTAAAGACGACCAGCCCAAAATGGTTCCCCCCAAAAAGTTTTTGATTATTGTATAAATCAAAGCAACAAGAGAAATAAAAAAGATGGTAAAGCCTAATCTTGTAATGAGTATAATTGGCCTTATGCTCAAAGAAGTAATGCCGTCTACGGCAAAGGCAAGCATTTTGCCGAAATGATATTTGCTTTTACCGGCAAATCTTTCCGCTCTTATGTATTCTATGCTTGTACTTTTGAAACCGACCATAGGCACCAAACCCCGTAAAAACAAATTCACCTCTTTAAACTCAGCCAACCCCTCCAAAACTCTTTTGGACATCAGTCTATAATCAGCATGATTATAAACAATTTCTGCCCCCATAATATTCATAAATTTATAGAAAGCAAAGGCAAGATTACGTTTAAAAAAACTATCCTTCTTTCTTGAAGAACGTACTCCATAAACAACTTCAAAACCTTCAAAATACTTGTCCAGCATTTTGTCAATAGCATCTATATCATCTTGCAAATCTGCATCCATTGATATCACCACATCGGCAAGATTTTTTGCTGTCATAAGTCCGGCAAGTAACGCATTTTGATGTCCTCTGTTTTTGGATAAACAAATACCGCAAAAGATTTTATCCTCATTGTATAACCTCTGTATTGTTTGCCATGTGGAGTCTTTTGAGCCATCGTCAACAAACAATATTCTGCTTTGCAAACCAATCTTACCCTCATTTATCAAAGAGAGCATTTTTGCTTTTAATTGGGTGGCAGTTTCATTCAAAACCTCTTTTTCATTGTAACAAGGTACAACTATGTATAATACGGTATCTCTCATTCTTCCATAAAACTATTCTCTTGTGAGCAAGGTATAATATGCTTGCGATAGAATTTAGAATATTAACCACTAAGTTACACATTACATTTTTGTGAAATAGTTTTTTTCCAAAAGCCTATACAATATCTTCTTATCACCCATAACCCAGACAAAATCGTTTTCCTCAAAAACCACATGAGAAGAAGGATTTACTATAGGAGCATCGTTTCTTTCTATGGCTATGACCATACATCTGTCTTTCATTAAAGAAGAATCTATCAAAGATTTGCCAATCCACTCGGAGTCTTTGGCTATGCGAAATATCAAACAATTGATTTTGGAGTTTGGGTTATCGTTTTGTTTCTTGTTGAAATCGTTTAGTACCTCCACTTCATTATAGTCCATAATCAAAGACCTGTAATCCACATCCAAATGTCTCAAATTATAAAAAGACCCCAAGAGTAAAAGTTTGTCTTTTTTTCTAAGTACAAAATCGCCGTCAGGAAAGTCCAATTGTTTTCCGTTTCTTTGTACTGAGATGATAAGTATATTGTATTTTTTTCTAAAATTTAGGTTTTTCAATGTTACGCCGTCCAATTCGGTGTCTTCCGTAAGTGTAAAAGGTGCAACATTGACGTTTTGGTCTATCCAATGCAGATTATTTACCTCATTCATTGGTCCATCCTTTTGATTCATTTGTTGCATAATTTGTCTTGCATTGAAGTTTTTGACAAATCTGCTCTCCATTGACCAATAATAACGCATCAATCTTTTTGAATGAAATATTAAACCAAAGAACACTGCGGCCGCTATAAGTATAATATACGTAGGCAAAGCCCAATATTTATTTATTACCATACAAACAAACACAAAGGCTACAATGTAGCGTATCACTATCATAAAAGATAGGAAAAATCTATTGTTGGTATCGCTTGTCCATAGAGAAAGAAAAAGATTTGCCTGCTTGCCTTGATTGTGTATCATAGGACGCAAGAAAACAGCCAAAATGCCGAGTGTTAAAATAGATAAAACAAGTTTTTTCAAAAATTGTTGCTCTCCCGAAGAGGCAAATTGCAGTCCGAAAGTAAAAGACAACAAAGATATTGCAACGCATATTATTATGTAAAGACCGAGTCTTGCAAAATATGTTTGTATGAATTGTCTCCATACGGATGAGGTTTTAATGTCTTTGGGCTCAGAGGAAGGATAAAGTAATCTTTGCCAACGTTTTGGCACAATAGCCTCTATTACGCCGTATGCAGGCCCGGCCAAACGTATGCAATAAGGAGTGGTAAAGGTGGAAATAGCCGACACGGCAATGGTTACGGAATAAACCGTTGGTGAAATAACTCCGAGACTTATACCCAAATTGGCAACAATAAAAGCAAACTCTCCCATTTGAGCAACAGAAAAACCACTCTGCATAGAGGTTTTCATATTTTCACCGGTAAGTCTTACACCCAAAGTGGTAAATATCATTTTACCTATTAACAAAGTCAAAGTTATGATAATGATAGGGAAGAAGTTTGTTACCAAAACACTTGGATTGACCATCATACCTACGGATACAAAGAATATGGCACCAAAAAAATCTTTTATCGGAGCAACTATTCTCTCTATTCTTTCCTGTTCTAAGGTTTCGGCAAGCAAAGAACCCATTATAAAGGCTCCCAATGCGGCAGAAAAGCCGACACTTGTGGCAAAAACCACCATCAAAAGACACAAACCAATGGAAACCAAAAGCAAAATTTCGTCATTCAAGTACGGTTTTATTTTTTTTAAAATAGTTGGAATGAGATATATACCGCAAATTATCCAAACAATAAGGAAAAAGACCAACTTTATAACAACTTCCAACAACTGCCCTCCCTCAAATTGTTTGCTGACGGCAAAGGTGGTAATTATAACCATTAGAATAATGGAATACAAGTCCTCAAATACCGAGATACCAAAAACTATACCCGCCACTCTTTGTTTTTGCAAACCGAGTTCGGAAAAAGCCTTGAAAATCACCGCTGTAGAAGAAGAAATAAGCACACAACCCAAAAGCAAACTATCTGCATTTGACCAACCTATGATATATTTGCTTACAAGAAAGCCCAACAACGGCAAAGTAAGAATTTCCACCAAAATGGCACCGCCGGCAACCTTGCCCGCACTTACAAATTTCTTAAAAGAAAACTCCAAACCGCCTCCAAACAAAAGAAATATAACTCCAATATCCGCCCACATTTGTATGTCTTCTTTATTCACTGTTTTGAAAAATGCAAAATGTGGTCCCGCTATAAAGCCCGCGACAATGTAGCCCAAAACAATGGGTTGCTTTAGCACCTTACACAAAAGTGCAAACCCAGAACCTAAAATAAGTATTATGGCAAGGTCAGCAATAAATGTTTCCATAGAATATTGGATTTAAGTAAAAAATTAACTTTCTCTACAACTTGAAAAGCTGTTGCAAAGATACATAAAAATATTTGCTCTTTGGCTAATTGGTATATATTTTTTCAAAAGGAAGCCTATTTGCTATGGAACGCCCCAAAGTTACTTCATCCGCATATTCTATATTGTCTCCCACTGCAACACCACGAGCCAAAACAGAAACCTTAACTCCCATATCTTTTATAAGTTTGTGAATATAAAAGCAGGTTGTGTCGCCTTCCATGGTTGTAGGCAAGGCAAGAATGATTTCTTTTATATCTTCTTTGGATATTCTTTGCAAAAGTTCGTTTATGCGTATGTCTTTCGGGCTAATGCCTTCAATGGGGGAAATAATTCCTCCCAAAACATGATAAATACCTCTGTATTGATTTGTATTCTCTATGGCCATTACATCCCTTATGTTTTCCACAACACAAACTACGGAATGGTCTCTCTTGGTATCCTTGCAAACCTCACATTCGTCCGTATCTGAAAGAGAAAAACAATGTTTGCAAAGTTTTATCTCCTCTTTGAGTTGTATTATGGCAGAGGCAAGCGAGGAGGTTTGTTCTTTGTCTTGGCTCAGTAAGTAGAGAGCAAATCTCAATGCCGTCCGTTTGCCTACACCAGGTAGTTTGGTAAATTCATTTATAACCTTTTCCAAATATAATGAAGGGTAATCCATAAGTTTTTATTTATTTTTTTGAGCGATGTTTGTCAAGTAAAACGTTAAAATCAAAATCGGCTTTTATTTTGTCCACAATTGTGGTAACCACATTGTGCAGTTCCTTTCCTTCTGTGTAATCGGCAGGGCAAACAAAATTTACCCTATCGTCCTTTATCAGTTGGAGAGCGGTGTCTTTTTTTTGAGGTTTATCATAAATAGCAATGGAATGTCCTCCATGTGCCTTAACCATTTTCATACAAGGAATATCTGTTTGTCCGTCTCCAAAATAAATCATGCGTTCAAATGGAATGGGACGCTGATTTTCAGGTACAAATTTGTTGATTTTGTAGTTGTCGCTTATTTCTTTTATACCTTTGTTTATTTTGAAAAGAAATTGAGTTTTGGTTGTGTAATTTACAGCAACAGCAGGCCAAACAGCAACCCCATTATTATCATACAAAAAAGAACTTGCGTAAATACACTCAAATTCTTTGGCTATAGGCGTGCCTTCAATCATTTCTTTCAACCCAGAGGAAATGATATAGTGTTTTATGCACAAATCTTTTGTTTTGCCATAATCGTTTATTAGTTTGAACCATTCTTTCACTCCGTTGAACAGCCCAACCTTTTTGCCAAAACGAGCAAATGACTCTTTGGTACTTTTTACATCATAATAAGAGGCATCTTTTATCATTGAATACATATAACAAAGTATGCTGTCGGCATCATTTTCCTCCGACAATTGATTGCTTTTTTCCCAAAATTCATCTTTATTTTTTTGTACGGATTGTATAAAACCAAACTCTTGCATATTGCCCGGCGACAATGTGCCGTCAAAATCATAAATCATTGCCACTATGGGCTTACTTTTTCTTGCCATGTTTCTCTTTTTTGATTATATCCACAAAACTCCTTGGCAAACAAATATTCTTTTCATCCATTGCCTCACAAAACAAAGGTGCAATTTGTTCCTCTTTGAATCCCGCTATACCGCAACCTATTTTTGTTACATAAAAATACAAATCCTTATGTTGTTTTGCAAAGATTATAAACTCGTCTACGTATGGTTTTATAGCCTCTATGTTTCCTTGCATAGTGGGAATAGCATAACTTTTCCCTTGTAAACCCACGCCTTTTCCCCATATTGCACCAAATTTTTCGTATGCCAAGCGTGCTGCACCACCATTATGAGAGCCAGATGAATTACTCCCAAAAACAAACACATCATCACTGTCTAAACAACTGATATTGTTAGGAGTATATAAGGGTTTTGGCTCTATTTTGCTACACATCTTTTTTGCTTTTTTTTAATTTTTTTTGCAAAATTACGTAAAAAAACTTGTTAGTAACGAATAAAGTAGTAATTTTGCAATGTCACTGGTTAAGGAAAAAATGAGAGTCGTAATACAAAGAGTATTTGAATCTGATGTGTGTGTAGGGGCAAAAACAGTTGCCAAGATAGGAAAAGGAATGTTGGTGTTGGTGGCAGTAGAGGATGAGGATACAGATTCTGATATAGAGTGGTTGACGAGCAAGATAGTAAATTTGCGAATTTTTGACGATGAGAAGGGAGTGATGAACAAGAGTGTTTTAGAGGTAGGAGGAGAGATTTTGGTAGTTAGTCAATTTACTTTATTTGCTTCAACGAAAAAAGGAAACAGACCTTCTTATTTAAAGGCTTCGGCGCCCAGTTTTTCAAAACCTATGTACGAAAAGTTTATGCAAGTTTTGGAGGTTAAACTTGGGAAGAAGATACCTCACGGAGAGTTTGGTTCTTTGATGAGTGTGAGTTTGGTGAATGATGGTCCTACGACCATTATCATAGACACTAAATTAAAAGAGTGATATATTTTAATATATTCGACAAATATTTTTTGTTTTTTTTTCATAGTTTTAAAAATTTTGATTTAAATTGACCTCATGTGTGTGAATGCGTGAGGTTTTCTTTTTTATAGCCGCTGCATCAATTAACCATGACCTATTTTCATTAAATTAGAAAAAGATACCGTAACTATTTCCAAAGGCAATTTATGAGACAAACCCATTACATAATTTTTTAGTGGCTATGCCTCTTGTAAGATGTTGCGTATTTGTCTTTATAAGCCCCTTGTGTTTGTGTAGGAATTAGTTAGCCTTTAAGATTTTCCATTTGTTGTCTGTATAAAAAAGTTTTGGTACTATGGGGCAAGTGTTCCAAGTAAAAGTATAGTCAAATACATCGTCCAAATGGTGCTTTCTGAGTTTGTGTATATGTTTTGCTTTTTCCAATGTTGTCCAAATATTTTTTTCACTTTCCTTCCACAAAGTAAGAGCCATATTTGTGGCATCATCTTTTGTTATAAAATCGTTTTGCAATAGTATTTTTGTTAAAGCCCCCGCAAACATAGTGTCTTCCAAGCAAAAATTACCTCTCCAACCCGAGCATACTATTTCCACATCGCATTTTTGCTCAATCAAATATTTTGCCACCGCATCTATATTGCTAAAAGAGGCTATTATTACTTCTTTTGCTTTGTGCTCTATGGCTTGCATCATGGCTTTTGTGCCGTTAGTGGAGGAATGTACTATTTCTTTCCCTTTAATATCTTTATTTATAAACTCTAAGGCGGAATTGCCAAAATCTGCCATTTCCAAGCCCTTCTCCAATCTTTCTCCCGCCACAAGATAACCCTTTGCCTTATATTGTGCTACTTCTTTCAAAGAGGCTATGGGAATAATCTCTGCTCCATGATATACGGCTGTGCATATAGTTGTGGTTGCCCTAAGTATATCCACAACGACGCTGATATAGGGTTGCTCCCTTTGTAAGGTATCATACAACAAAGGAGATAAAACTGTAAACACACATGGTTTTATCTCCTTATTTTTTTCTGTTTGCTCCACGTTGCCTTATTTTTCTATTTTATTCAAACTTATATAAAGTTCGTCAAGTTGTTGTTGAGAAATCACATTAGGCGAATCAGACATAAGGTCTCTACCGCTATTGTTTTTAGGAAAGGCTATAAAATCTCTTATGGAATCCGCTCCTGCAAATATGGAACACAATCTATCAAAACCAAAGGCTATACCTCCGTGAGGTGGTGCGCCATATTCAAAAGCCTGCATTAAAAAGCCAAATTGTTGTTTTGCCGCCTCTTCACTAAAACCTAAGGCTTCAAACATATCCAATTGTGTTTTTCTATCGTGTATTCTTATAGAGCCACCGCCCACTTCTGTTCCATTGATAACAAGGTCATAAGCATTGGCACGTACTTCCTTCGGGTTGTTGTGAAGTTTGTCGGGGTAGTCTTCGGGGTTTGGAGCGGTGAAAGGGTGGTGCATAGCATAAAATCTCTGGTCTTCTTCGCTCCATTCCAAAAGAGGAAAATCAGTAACCCAAAGTACAGCGTATTTAAACGGGTCTCTTAAGCCCAATCTTTGTCCCATCTCCAACCTTAAAGCACAAAGTTGTACGCGGGTTTTCATTTTTTCACCTGCCATTATCAAAATAAGGTCTCCTTTGTTGGCTGAGAATTTTTGTGCTATTGCTTTTAAATCTTCTTCTGTAAAAAATTTATCAACCGAAGATTTAAATGTTCCGTCATTATTGCACTTTATATAAACAAGCCCTGAAGCACCTATTTGTGGACGTTTTACAAAGTCGGTAAGTCCGTCAAGTTGTTTGCGGGTATATTCGGCACAACCTTCGGCACATATTCCCACAACCAATTCTGCTTCATCAAAAACTTTAAACCCTTTGCCTTTGGTTTGTTCATTAAGTTCCACAAAACGCATATCAAATCTTGTATCAGGCTTGTCAGAACCATAATATTTCATTGCGTCTTGCCAAGTCATACGTTGAAAAGTCGGCAAATTCAGATTTTTCTCCTCTTTGAACAAATATTTTATCAGTTTCTCAAAAAGATTTAATACATCTTCTTGCTCAACAAAAGACATTTCGCAATCTATTTGTGTAAATTCAGGTTGACGGTCTGCCCTAAGGTCTTCGTCTCTAAAACACTTAACTATTTGAAAATATTTGTCAAAACCTGCCACCATCAAAAGTTGTTTGTATTGCTGAGGGCTTTGAGGAAGAGCATAAAATTGATTTGGATTCATACGAGAAGGTACCACAAAATCTCTTGCACCTTCCGGAGTGGAACGAATAAGGAAAGGCGTTTCTATTTCGAGAAAATTTTCTTTGCTTAAAAAATTTCTGGTTAGCATTGCCAAACGGTGTCGCAACTCGAGATTTTGTTTAACACAATTTCTCCTCAAATCAAGATATCTATATTTCAATCTTAATTCATCGCCTCCGTCAGTATTATCCTCTATGGTAAAAGGAGGAATTTTTGAAGTATTGAGTATTTTTATATCCTTTACTTCTATTTCCACTTCTCCTGTCGGCATCTTTGAGTTTTTGCTACTTCTTTCTCTTACCACTCCTTTTATTTGTAGGACATATTCTCGAGAAAAAGTTTTTGCCAAATCCTTTATACTTTGACTTGTTGACTCATCTATAACTATTTGAGTTATTCCGTATCTGTCCCTTAGGTCTATAAAGGTCATACCTCCAAGGTCGCGCATTTTTTGTACCCAACCGCTTAAAACTACTTCTTTTCCTATATTTTCTTTGCGAAGTTCTCCGCAAGTATGCGTTCTATACATTGTGCTTATGTTTTATATATTAGATTTGCAAAATTAAGAAAATTTATGCAGATAATACAAATGTGGGAGATACTCATTATAAATAAAAAAGTCGGCAAACTTTTTTTGTAGAAAGTCCGCCGACTTGGTTAAAAGTGTGTTTTAAGTATTTTTATTCTTGTTCTTTTCTTGTGTTTTTTCTTAATCGGTAGGCAACACAACCACCTGCCAAACTTAACAATAAAGCGGTCGCTGTACCTATCGGTGCTTGGTCTCGGTTTATTGAAAGTTGTTGTCTGTTTTGGGAGGTCGGTTGTACGTTTGGTGTTGGTGGCTGTGCTTCTATACTGCCGCCTATTACCATAAAACACAATATCA
>CAZITO010000054.1:0-15583 GCA_964542225.1 uncultured Bacteroidaceae bacterium
CATTTTTACAAAACGGGCGAAGAAAAAATTTTTTCCTTAAAAAACCTCTCGAAAAGGCTGAAAACCACGATTTTTGCCCGATTTTGACCCCTCGAAAAATGTTAAGTGATTGATAATCAATGGTAGCACCCCTATTTTTGACTTTTTAGTGTATATCAATTAAATTTTCCGAAAAAATATTTTTCGGCTCAGGCTCAGCCTGTTTTCATAGGGGCAAAGCCGCACCCATTGGGTGTTTTATAAGGGCGAAGCCGTTACTTTTTCTTATATGTTAACATAGGTTAAAATAAGTTATAATATAAGGGCAAAATATTAAAAAACTCCGCTATACAATATTAATAACTTTTTACTAATCAGTCTTTTATATATTCTTCAATAAAATATTGAAAAAGTGATAAAAAAATTGTCAATTTGAAAAATATTTATATATTTGCAACAATTAATAATCATAAAAAAAAACAAAAATTATGAAAAAGAAATTATTAACATTTACGATTTTGGTAAGTTTGGCATTAGTGGGTGCCGTATTATTCATCGCTTGTAACCATGAAGAAGATGTATCATACACTAATAGTTCAGTATTAAAATTAACAGAACAACAAATAACACAGCTATCAGAAAGGTTGAATGTGGGAGTACCTGATAGTTATTTTGAGGATGCAAAAACTTCAAATGGACTTGTGATATGTACTTTATGGAGGAAAGATAAAAGAGGCAATTGTTGTACCGTTATATATTGAATAAAGTGTTTTAAATATTTTATTTATAGCAAATGAAAAAGTATATTCTTTTTATTGTTACCGTATTGGTGTTAAATTCTTGTGGTACTTTTGTTAATGAGACCTATATTCATCAAAACTCTTGTCTACAAAAGCAATACACTCCTTTGGAAATAGCAGAAAATAACAGTGATTTTATTAGACAAGATACGAATATATACTTCTACAAAATCAATAAAGATGTAATTAAAAATATAGCCAAAGCGAGGAAAAAATATACTTTGTTTGTATCATTTTATGGTTTTTGTGATTATTCTACAAGATATTTTGATACAGTCTATGATTACGCTAAAAAGAATAATTTGGATTTATTTGTTATAGATAATACAGATTGGTTATATCAAAATCGTTCTGCATTTTTTTTTAAACAAAGAAATTATAACAGGCATATTTTTGCATTGGATATAAAGAAATATGGAACTCAATTTCATTGTAGAAAAAAATGGAGAAGTTTTATATTTGATTTATGTGGTAATAAAACACAATCTTTTGGCTATAACGATATTATATTATTAGATTGTAGAGGAAAAGTTGTGTTATATGGAGATTTTATGGAAATAAAAAATGAGTTGGATGATATTTTCAAGCAAATGAAAAATAACTAACAAAAAAAATTGTCAATTTAAAAAATATTTATATATTTGCAACAATTAATAATCATAAAAAACAAAAATCATGAAAAAGAAATTATTAACATTTACGATTTTGGTAAGTTTGGCATTAGTGGGTACCGTATTATTCATCGCTTGTAACCATGAAGAAGAGAGTAACATTGTTAACACGAAACAGATTCCTGTAAGCAAATATGTCTTAGATAAAAATAAAGGTGAGTATGTATTTACTTATGATGATGGCGAGGTTTTTAATGTTCTTAGAGGCGAAAATTTTTACGATATCATAGGTTGGCAGTCTATTGTCAAAGGTAAGCTTAGGTTTGATGCTGATGTTATTTTAGATTATGGAGATATTGATGCGTTAAGTATCATTGCAAATGAAGATAAAAAAAATATTATTGTTATAAGTGAAGAAAAAGATAGTATTGTTTTTACGGATGTAGAACAGATTACAGATGGAATAAGGTTTAATGTTATACGAGATAGAGATACGTGCATGACTTTTACAATGTTATCAGATGATTTTAATATTAAAGATTTTTGGAATATTTTGGGAAGTACTCGTTTCTTGCCGAATCCTTTTGCTACAACACAAAGTTGTTTAGATCCTGCAAGTTGGGTAGCGATAGGCATTTTTTTGGCGACATTAGCTTATAATGAATACGTACGATACTGTCAAAGAAAGATTGAGAATGAAGTAGCTCGGTGTGTAGAAAATAAAAAATGTGCCCGTAGAACACAATGTGGTGCAACGTGTTATGATTGCAAAAAAAACTAACGATGTGTTGATAATCTAAAATAATATTTGTAAAAAATGAAAACTGTTCCACAAAAAAGATATAACTTATTATTATCATTATTTGTAATTTTGGCTTTGTATTTTATTATTCGTAATGAGATAGATATCCGTCAGAGAATTGATTATGAGAATGTAAAAGAGGAATGCCATGGGGAAGGTAAATGTGTAAAAAGTACTTATTTTTCTGCCGAATGTATTGATTGTAGTGAAATGTAGTAGGTTAAAATTATTTATTATAAAGCAAATGAAATAATTGATAAAATATATGCCTCTGTGATAAGAGTAATTAAGAAATAAATTTCTATGAAAACTTTAAAGTATAATATTGGAATTGCAATAGCAATGTTTGTAGTGGTTGCCTTAGTATCATTGTTGTTTGAGGTAACAATAAATAAAGATTTAATAAATCTGCAGTGGTATCATATGTATTTGGTTTATGCAGTCTTTGTATTTTTTATCACGCTTTTTTCATTAAAATTGCTTAAAAACAAGATAACAAAAAATCCATCATTCTAACAATTGCTGTAACTCTGTTTGTATTTTTACTTGTTCTTTCTCCAAATAATAAGCAGGCAGTACTGATGGGTTTGTTTTTTATTGTTTTGATGGGAATATCCGTATCAATAGCAGTTTTATGGTATCAGAAATATTTATCATAATACACACTTAGTAACATATTTCATAAAAAAAGACACTGTAGAAAAAAGATAAAATTCTCGTCCTGCAGTGTCTTTTTGTTTGAATAGAGATAGTTTATTACTCTTTTAAATTGTTGTACCATGCATCTTCCACTGCTTCAAGCCATTCCGTTGTTGCTCCTTCCATAGGGACAGATTGGGCAATATGTTGAAACCATGAGTCTTTTGTTGCTCCGTGCCAGTGTTTAACTTCGGCAGGAATGTTTACAACATCGCCTGCTTTAAGTTTTCTCGGCTCTTTGCCCCATTCCTGATACCAGCCTTCACCTGCTACACAAATAAGAATTTGCCCTGTCTTATGGTGAATATGCCAATTGTTTCTACACTTTGGTTCAAAGGTTACGTTGGCTGTATTTACACCATCTGTTTTATAAGCAGTCAGATAGGAATTGCCAATAAAATATTTGGCATAAGCAGTGTTTAATTCTCCTATGGGAAAGGCAAGGTTTTCAATAGGTCTGCCCTCGTCAAACTTTTCATTGAAAACCACTGCTGTTGCTTTCTTATTTCTGTAAGCCTCCAAATCACCGATATTTTTTTTGAGTACAAAATTGATACTTTTCAGTTCTTCGTCTTTTACTCCCATATTTCTTGCGCCTGCTATGTGAGAAGTCAATTGAGGAGACAAACCTTCAATACTGCTCAAAGCGGCAATGGTTGCAAGTTCTCTCTCTGCAAAAGAAAGCACATCACTATAAAAAATATCTCCAAACAAATGGGCTTTCAAATAATAATCCTCTATTGGACAAAAATCATAAGAAAAAGGTTTGCCTCCGACAAGTTGTGTCTGCACCTTTGTACCTTCTTTTAAGGCATCAAAATTTTTGTCAAAAGGTTTTCTTTCCTTACCCATTGTGAAAGTTATGCCCTTCTGTTCGCCGTCCTTTATTACTTTTTGCAGTGTGTTCAAAGCGTTCAAACTCTTTGGAAAACCCGTATAAGCATAAAGATGAGAAAACAACTCTTTGCATTCATTGACAGTCAGCGATTTTGTCAAAGCCTCGTTTAAATATTTTTCCAAATTGACCAAATCCCCCTTTGCCTCCAAAGAGGCAAGGGTTATGATATAGGTCTGTTTATCATTTAATTTATTCATTGTCTTTTGTGCTTTTAGAATATTGCAAGATAACAATAATAGTATGGTAATGATAAATAAATGTTTTCTTGTTTTCATAAAAAGCAGTCTTTAATTAAACATTATTTATCCATTGCATAAATTGTTTTACCATTTCAGGGTCTTGGTGCGACATAAACAAAGAAGTATTTGTTTCCAAGGCTTCTATTTTGCTCATATCTTCAGACGAAAGTTCAAAATCAAAAATATCAAAATTTTCTTGCATTCTTTCCTTATGAGTGGATTTTGGTATTACAATAGCGTCTTTTTGAATAAGAAATCTTAAAGCCGTTTGTGCAACACCTTTATTGTATTTGGCTCCTATTTGTTTTAGGACCTCATTGTTAAAGAAATTGTTTCTGCCCTCTGCAAAAGGTCCCCACGACATTATTGCCGTGCCGAAAGGTTGCATATATTTTTGGATGTCCGCCCTTTGAAAGAAAATGTGCATTTCCACCTGATTAACAGCAGGCGCAATTTCCACGTTGGTTGCCAAATCTATGAAACGGTCTGCATAAAAATTGGCTACTCCTATGCTGCGAAGTTTTCCCTCCTTATAGGCTTCTTCCATAGCACGATAGGCACCGTAATAATCGCAAAACGGTTGATGCAAAAGCATCAAATCAATATAATTGGTTTGTAAATTTTTCAGACTCTCGTCTATTGAGCGTTTTGCTTTTTCATAACCGTAATTGTTAAGCCATATTTTTGAAACGATAAAAATATCTTTTCTATCAACAGAACTGTTTTTTATTGCCTGCCCAACTCCTTGTTCATTGTGATAAGCTTGTGCTGTGTCTATCATACGATAACCTACGGACAGAGCATCTTCTACACATCTTTGTACTTCGGAAGGATTTATTTGATAAACTCCATAACCGATTTGAGGCATTTCAATGCCATTGTTTAGTTTAATAGTTTTCATAATATTATAAGTGTTAAAAAATTCAAAAATCCGAAATTAAAACGAATTGCTTTTTTATATTATTATAAAAAAACACGCTTTTTTGAAATGTTTTGTTTTCAAAAAAAGGTAAGAGGTAAATAATACTTTTAAATAAAGGTATTTTGTGTTAATTATTTTTTTCGCTTTTGTTTTATCGCCGGTTTGTTAAATTCTTTGTCCAAAAATTCTTGCAAAAAATGAGTGGTTACCCCTTGTGTTATTTGACCATCTTGTGCTATGGATATACCACCCGTTTGCTCGGAAACAACTACGGCAATAGCATCTGTATTTTCTGTTATGCCAAGTGCCGACCTATGCCTTAAACCCATAGACAAAGGTATATTGTGAGAATGTGAAACAGGCAAAATACAACGAGCGGCTTGTATTTTGCCATTATCTATGATTACTGCTCCATCGTGCAGAGGCGTGTTTTTAAAAAATATTGTTTCCAAAAGTTGTGAGGATAATTCGCTTTGAAATATTTCTCCTGTCTGTATTATGGATTCCAATTTGTTTTCTCTGCAAAAGACCATCAAAGCCCCCGTATAACTTGCCGACATATGAGAACAGGCTTGTACAATGGCATTGGTATTAAGTTTTTTAACGTTTTCGTTGGCATATTTCCAAAATAAAAATCTGCCCCAACTTTTTGTTATACTTTTGGAACCTATGAGTATGAGAAAACGTCTTATTTCGGGTTGAAACAAAATGATTAACGCCAAAACGCCGAGTGAAATAAATTGCCCGAGTATTTCGCTCAGTATGGTCATACCGAGCAAAGAAACCACTTTCCATGCTATATAGAAGATAAAAAAGCCTATTACAATACTTATGGCATTAGTGCCTTTCAATAATTTGAATAAGAAAAAAAGCAATAAAGCAACCAAAAAAACATCTACAAAATCTATTATACCAAATTTAGGCAACTCTTTTAAAACACTCAGTAATATCATTTCTTATAACTTGTTTCCTTTTATTGCAATGATTTTAACTCTCTTTGTATAACTTATATAATTTCACACAATCCACGGTTTGCTTCACATCATGCACCCTTAATATATCGGCTCCGTTTTCCAAAGCCAATGCGTGCAAAAAGCAAGTTTGTCCGAAAACATCCTTTGGAGTAAGGTTTAATGGTTTGTATATCATACTTTTGTGCGATATACCTGTAAGCAAAGGCAAAGAGAAAATATCCTTAAATTCTTGTCCTCTTTTTAGTAACTCGTAATTCATTTGCAAAGTTTTGCCAAAACCAAAGCCCAAGTCCAATATAACATCCTTTACTCCCAACTCTTTAAGTATTTCCAAACGCTCAGAGAAATATTTGCACATATCCATAAAAAGATTGTTGTAATTTATTTCTTTTTGCATTTTATCAGGCGTGTTGTTTGTGTGCATAAGAATGTAAGGCATTCCCAATTTGGCAACCATAGGCAACAAACCTTTGTCCCAACTTCCACCGGAAACATCATTGAGAATATCTGCTCCTTGGTCAAAACACTTTTCTATAACCTCTGCCCAAACTGTGTCTATGGAAATAATTATATCAGGGAATTGTCTTCTAATCTCCTTTATCACGGGAAGCAAAAGTTTTATCTCCTCTTCTTTTTCCACCAACTTGGCACCCGGACGAGTAGAGCAGGCTCCTATGTCCAAAATGTCCGCCCCCTCTTCTATGATTTGTTCTGCTCTTTGCAGTGCTGAGGAAAGAGTATGATATCTTCCTCCGTCAAAAAAAGAATCCTCCGTAAGGTTAAGTATTCCCATCACCTTAGGAGAATCTATAATGTATAGTTTTCCTTTTATATTTATAGTCTTTTTGATAGCAAAGATATCTTTCATTCTTACTCTATTATTTTACCATTTTCACAAGAAATTACTCTATTGCGAAAATCACTTATAATCAAATAATCGTGAGTAGCCATAAGAATGGTTGTATTGTTTTCTTTGTTGAGTTTGAGCAATAGTTTTACTATTTCCTCTGAGGTTATTGGGTCTAAATTGCCTGTTGGTTCATCTGCAATTATCAATTCGGGCTGATTGACCATAGCACGAGCAAGCACTATGCGTTGCATCTCACCCTCAGAAAGATTATAAGGAAAAGCCTCTGCCTTGTCTTGCAAGCCTACCATTTCCAAACATTGCATTACTCTTGTTTTGATAAAATTTTTATCCTTATTGCCTGTGGCTTTAAGTACAAAGGTCAAATTGTTAAACACATTTCTGTCGTTTAACAACTGCATATCCTGAAAAACTATGCCCAACTTTCTTCTAAGCAATGGTATATTACGCTTGCTAATATTTTTTAAATCAAAACCACAAACCTCTCCTTCACCGCTTTCAATAGGAATGTCAGCATATATCGCCCTCAAAAGTGTTGATTTGCCTGCTCCTGTTTTTCCTATCAAATAAACAAATTCTCCTTTTTTTATTTCAAGGTTGATATCTGTCAGTATTGCTCTTTCATAAGAAAGAGATACATTTTTCATATATATTGAAATATCTTGTCCCATAATGGCTCTAATTACTTTATAATTCTATAAATTCCCCCCCCCATAGACTTTACTCTTCTAACTATCATAATATGCACCAATTCAACATATAAAAACCAAGACAAGGCAATAATTATGATAAAAACTATATCGCTGACAAGAAAGGCTAATATGGTGAAAATTATTGATATGCAAAAAGAAATGGCAAATGTGGTCAAGGTACATCTTTGATGAGAGTAACCTAAGCGAATAAAAAAGTGATGTATATGAGTTTTGTCCGCTGCAAAAGGCGATTTGCCCCTGCGTATTCTACTAATGAAAACTCTTAATGTATCAGCAAAAGGCAAATAAAAATATCCCAAAAACGGAGCAATGTGTGCCTTCATTTTTACGCCAAATACACTATCCTCTGCTGAAACTTCTGCGTTATATTTCATTGCCAAAATAATAAATATGGTTATAAGAGTACCTATAAACAAAGACCCTGTATCGCCCATAAATATTTTTGCCTTTTGCCAATTGTATCGCAAAAAGCCTATAACGGCACCCATAATGGAAATAAGACAAATCTCTATAAACAGAGCCGATAAAGGAGTACCGATATCCGCTCCCCTAACTTGCAAAACAAAGAAAAGAAACAAGAACAAAAAAGTATTCAAAGCCTGCATTCCTGCTTGTCCGTCTATGCCGTCTATCAGATTGTAGGAATTGACAACCACTATAAAGAAAAATACGGTAATAGGGTAGGACAGCCATATAGGTATGTCTATTATTTGTTGGGAATTAAAACCTGTCATTGATGTTATGGTTATACCTATATGACAAAACAATAGTCCGACGGCTATTTCAAACAAAAGTTTTGTCCATGGTCCGAGACTGTTCATATCATCTCTTATACCTACAAGTATCATTATAACCAAACTGAAAGCAAAACTTATCAGATAACCAAAATTTGTAGGATTGAAATAAGCAAAAATCATAGTGGTAACACTGATGACAAAGCCTAAAAAGATAACCACTCCTCCCATGTGAGCAGTATATCCTGTGTGTATTTTTCTGCCTCCCGCCTTGTCCAATATTCTGTACTTAACCATTAAGCGAATAAAAACAGGCATCAGCAACAATACTAAAACCAATGAAATTAGAAACGTTGTAATATATACTCCCATAATTTAAAGTTTAATTTTACTTTTGCAAAGATATAAAAAAATAAGATTTTATTTTTTGCTGTTATGAAATTTATTTTCTTACGCTTTACTTTGTTGTTTTTTTATAAAAAAATACGAAACAGTGTTGAATACTGTTTCGTATTACATTATTTTCTTTATTTATCCTCTTCGGCTATATCCTCAGAATCAAACTCCATGCTTTCCTCTGCTACCATATCCCTATTGGCTTGTTTCTCCATTATTCTATCCTCGTGGGAATAATCTCCGTGCACAAGTTTGAATGAATGAGTATTTTTACCCTCTTCCAAGTCATCCAAAGTGGTCTCCTCTTCTTTTTCTTTGAATATATCTTTATCAAAATCGTCATCATTAATGTGTTCGTCTATTTTTACATCAACTTTGACCATATACATTACTTCTTCTGTTTCCAAAGGAACCAAAAACATAGGGGTTCCGTCAGGTTTGGAAACTTTTTGAATATTATCTGCATACCCTTCAGCATACACTGTATTAAAGAGTTCCATATCTTTTTCAGGCAGGTTTTTGTAGCTGACAATCAGTCTTTTCTTGTCTTGTTTCTTAGATGTTTTTCTCATAATAAGTCCTCAAATATTTTTTGCAATATTAGTGAGTTTTTTTTATTTACAACATATTTTATCAAAAAAAATACAAACATAGCAATCAAAAAAATCTTTTTCTTCTCAAACACAATAAAAAAGCCCTCTTGTAATCATTAAAAATAACTCATAGGTACACTTCAGATCGCTCCATAAGATGTAAATTGTAAGTATGCTTTGTTTTATAGGTTGGGGAGGTCGTGAATAGGGGACAAACTTTTTAAAAAGTTTGTCCCCTATTCAATTAAGTTTAACAAATAGTAATATATTTATGAAAACATATCTTTCATTTTGTCAAAGAAACTTTTTTCTTTCTTAGAAGGATTTGGTTTAAAACTATCTATGGTTTCAAGTTTTTCCAACAAGGATTTTTGTTCTTTGGTTACCGATTTAGGCACCCAAACATCAACTCTAACCAATAAATCACCTCTTGAATAAGTGTTATTTACCTCCGGCAAGCCCTTGCCTCTTAATCTATATATTTTGCCGCTTTGCATTCCTTGTTCTATCTTAAACTTTACCTTGCCGTTAAGGGTAGGTACCTCAATAGTTGTTCCCAATACGGCTTGAGCAAAAGTAATATAGGTTTGCAAACAAAGATTATTGCCGTCTCGTTCAAAGTTTTCGTGTGGTATTTCCTCTACAGACACTATCAAATCTCCTGCTACTCCATTTCTTGCTCCGGCATTTCCTTTACCGGAAAAAGAAATTTGCATTCCGTCCGTTACACCTGCAGGAATATTTACCTCTATCACCTCTTCCCCTTTCACAATACCGTCTCCATGACAGTGAGGACACTTGTCTTTAATTATCTGACCTTCGCCGCCACAGTTAGGACAAACGCTTTGTGTCTGCATTTGCCCAAGAAAAGTCCTTTGTACCTGAGTAACCACTCCGCTACCATGACATTGTGGACAGGTTTCCATTTTGCTACCCGCTTGAGCACCGGAACCGTTACAATCTTTGCAAGGAATGTATTTGTTGACTTTTATTTTTTTCTTTACTCCTTTATCTATTTCTTCCAAGGTCAGTTTCATCTTTACTCTCAAAGAAGAGCCTCTATTCACCCTTCTGCCGGCACCACTTCTTTGTCCGCCTCCAAACCCACCAAATCCGCTAAATCCACTAAACCCGCCAAAACCTCCAAAGTCGCCAAAAATATCTCCAAACCTGCTAAAAATATCATCCATATTGATGCCACCGCCACCAAATCCGCCTCCATCACCTAAACCTGCTTCGCCGAATTGGTCATATCTTGCTCTTTTGTCCTTATCGGAAAGAACACTATAAGCCTCTGCCGCTTCCTTGAATTTTTCCTCAGCCTCTTTGTCTCCGGGATTACGGTCAGGGTGATATTTTAGTGCAAGTTTTCTATAAGCCTTTTTTATTTCATCTTCGCTTGCTGTTTTATTTACTCCCAAAACCTCATAAAAATCTCTCTTTGCCATAATTTCCTCCTACTTCGTTATATACTCACCACAACTTTTGAATATCTGATTACCTTATTGTTTAGATAATATCCTTTTTGAACCTCGTCAAATACTTTACCTTTATCTTCTTCTTTTTGTGCAGGAATTTGAGAAACGGCTTCGTGCAAATTTTCATCAAAATTTTCTCCTTTGGCATTTATAGGCTTCAAGCCTTTTTTTTCCAAAGTGGAAAGAAGTTTTTTGTAAATAAGACACATTCCTTCTTTTGCATTTTTCAAACTTTCCTCTTCTTGTTTGTCCATAGTTTGCAACGCCCTTTCAAAATCATCCACAATAGGCAGAATTTCTTTTATCAGACTTTCGGAAGCATTTTCTATGATTTCCAAACGTTCTTTGCTTGTACGTCTTCTATAATTCTCAAACTCGGAATACAATCTAAGATACTTATCGTTTATCTCTACAAGTTTCTCGCCCAAAGATATTTGCTCTTTCTCCAACTCTTTCTCTTCTGCAACCTCGTTTTGCAACTCTTCTTGTGCGGTTTCTTGTTTTGTTTGTTCTTCTTTGTTATCGTTTTTATTTGTTTGTTCTTGTTTTATATCTGCTTCTTCCATCTTTTTTCTACGTTTTTTTAGTTTGAACATACATATACAAAATTTATTCCTTTAAATCCTTTGCTGACAAAATGTCATAAATATAATTAAATCCTTTATTATAATTTTCTTTTTATAAAAACATCCATGGGTTGCAATGGTTTGTCCTCTATTTTCCAAACAAACCCTTTTAATCTTTTGCTTTCCAAAGATAATTTTTCCTCATCGTCCATATAGAATGAAGGGTTTTCCAAGGCTGTCATTTTCTTGATTTCACCTTTGGAAAAATAAAGATTCAGTTGTTTTGCCTTGCCTATATTTACTCCCAACAGTTGTTTGGGTTTGATTGTTTTTTGTAAGGTTATACTATCTTTCACTGCTGTTTGTTCCCGTGTGGCTAAAGTATCTTTTGTTTTTTTCTCCTCCCACAGATAATAAACTATCTCGGTATTACCCACAATTTCAGCATATTTTATGCTATTTTTCTCAAACCATCCTGTTAGGTGTCTTCCTATTACTTGATTAAAAAATTTCTCAGTCAGAGTATCTGAATTTTGCACTATAACGGGGTTGGGAAACATATACATTTTTTTTACTCCTTTGCTATCTGTTTCCATAATTATGGTATCGGCAGACAATTGTGAGTTTTCTGTCCATATCATAGGGGAGTAAAGCATTGTCAAAACAGAGTCTTCCACTTTGTAATGACACCATTGACTTGCTCCTTGAATATCTTCTCTGAAAAATTTGCAATATGGAAAGCCATATAAATCATAAACCTTATAATTGGTATCCATTTCCACCCTTATTGTATCCGAATGAAAATAAAGCGTATCCTCATCGTCTATTTGTTTGCAAAGTACTCGTCCGGTAAGTATAGCAAAAGAAAGAGTATCTATGGTTGAAAGCAAAGCACTGTCGCAAGTAACTATCATATCATTTGTTGTGTCTTGCATAAAAAGATTACCATAGGCGTAGCCTTCTTTGTTTTGTTTGTGATAATAAATAGTATCCCCTGTAATGAATTGGTCTTTTGTAAAAATTTGCGGACGATTGGAACAATATATTTCTTCTGTCTTTGTATTGTAATTGCCTTGAGTGGTTAAAACTTTTGTACTGTCTGTCATTATCATTTCTGTTGCTCCTACAAAAGTGGCTTCTCTTGTTTTGCTGTCATAGTAAAGAGAATCCGTATATATTGTTGCATCGGGTGAGGTTAGAATCACAGAATAATAAAAATTAAAAACCTTATCATCAATAAAATATATTCCTTCTTTACTTTTCAAAGTGTTTTCTTCGTCCCAAATATCCGCTCCGCTAACATAACGAACGGTATTGTCATTTCTGTCCAATAGCAAGTAATCTGTTTGGAGAGTTACTTTTTCATCTTCCAAAATAACGGTTTTCCCGCTCAAATGCCCCACTCTTTCATTGCCATAGTAATGTAATTCGTCTCCCGTCAAACGAGTATTATTTTGTACCATAACTATGTTATGAAAGGCAAAAAAATAATTCTCTTTTTTGTTATAAATAGCAGAATCGCAATACATTGTCATGCTGTCATGGACAAAAACAACGTTATTGATAAGGGTCATATCATCAGGTCTTTCCGGACGAACAAAACCTATCTTGGAACTATAGTCTATTTTTTTTTGTCCCAAGACCAAACAAGTGCACAACAAAAACAATAAAAACAATAATATCTTTCTATACTCCACTTTAAGACAAATTTCCTTTTCGGCAAAATTACAAAATATTTACATTTTCAAACACACAAATACTCAAATTAGAAGCAAAGGTTTGTGGTTTATTCTTAATTTTATAGAAAAATTGTATCTTTGCAAATTAAAAAAAGAGTAAGGGTAAGGTAATGGGAAAGGCAAGAAATTGGAATTTGAAATTGCAGGGAAACGAGCAAATGGTGGAAACTTTGGCTCAAGAGTTATGTACGCCAAAGGAAAATCCCTCCGAACAAGATAAACGAACCTCTGTAATAATTTCCAATCTTTTGGTACAGCGTGGAGTAACCGATTTTTTTCAAGCCAAATCTTTTTTCAGACCGGATTTAAATAACCTGCACGACCCTTTTTTGATGAAAGGAATGGAGAAGGCTATAAATCGTATTTTTCAAGCCAAATCTTCCCAAGAAAAAATTCTTATTTACGGTGATTATGATGTTGATGGTACTACTGCGGTGGCTTTGGTATATTCTTATTTGAGAGATTTTTATGATAACATAGATTTTTACATACCCGATAGATATGAGGAAGGGTATGGAGTTTCTTTCAAAGGAGTGGACTATGCCAAGGATAATAATATATCCCTTATTATTTGCTTGGACTGCGGTATAAAAGCGACAGAAGAAATAAAATATGCAAATGAGAGAAATATAGATTTTATTGTTTGCGACCATCATTTGCCAAGCAAGGATTTGCCTGAGGCTTACGTTATTTTGGATGCAAAATTGGAAGGAGCCACCTACCCATACAAAGAATTGAGCGGTTGCGGTGTAGGGTTTAAACTGATACAAGCCTTACAGAAAAAAAGAGGTTTGAAAATAGAAGATTTGGAAAAGTATTTAGACCTTGTTGCTGTCAGTATAGCGGCAGACGTAGTGCCTTTGACAGGAGAAAACAGGACTTTGATGCAATTGGGCTTAAAACGTATAAATACCCACCCCTGCATAGGTTTGGAGGAAATACTTTTGAGTGCAGATATTAAACGCAATGACAATATAAATAACGACAAGCGTCTTTATTTTTCTAAGGAACTAACCATATTGGATTTGGGCTTTTCCATAGGACCTCGTATCAACGCTGCGGGGAGAATGGATAGTGGAAAAAAGGCTGTTGAATTGCTTATATCCACAGACAAGCAACGTGCCAAAGAATTAGCCGAACAAATAAACAAAAACAACGAGGAAAGAAAAAGCAAGGACAAACAAGCAACACAAGAAGCGGAACAAATGCTCAAAAATTGTGAAGGCAACGAAAAAAAATCAGTGGTGCTTTACAATGAGCAGTGGCATCAGGGAATAATAGGCATTGTGGCTTCGCGTATAGCCGAACAAGAGAACAAACCTGTTGTGATATTTACAAAGACCAATGATGTTATAACAGGGTCGGCTCGCAGTGTAAAAAATTTTGATATATACACCACCATAGAAAAGCATAAGAAACTTTTGACTCATTTTGGAGGGCATAAGTTTGCTGCCGGTCTGTCGTTGAAAGAGGAAAATTATGAGAAATTTAAGCAACTATTTGAGCAGGAGGTAGAGCAGACAATACAAGATGACGAACTTTTGCCGGAGATAAGTGTTGATATGGAGATAAAGTTGGGAGATATCAATGATAAATTGTTCAGGCTTTTAAGTAAAGAATTGCAACCATTCGGACCCGATAACAATGAGCCTGTTTTTTATTCCACCCGTGTTTATAGTTTTTTGAATAGTGCTAAGGTTGTGGGCAAAAATCATTTAAAATTTTCCGTTATATCCACCGATAGAAATACTCCTATTTCTTGTATAGGTTTTTGTTTGGGGGATTATTATTCTTTACTAAAAAATGATGAGCCTGTAGATATTTGTTATACGATAGAGGAGAATGAATTTCGCGGACGCAGAGAATTACAACTAAATATCAAGGATATTAGAAAAAGCAAACAAGAATAACTCTGATTTTGTATAAAATACACCTAAGTTTTGAGAAAATCCGTTTACTGATTATCAATGAGTTACAAAATGAATTTTTGCACGCGTTTGGTCAGGTCTGTTTTTCTTCGTAACTTTGCATAGAGAAATACCCCTATCACAAAATTCCCAATTTTTACCTTTGTAACTACTTGATAATCAATAAAAACGAAACGGCGTTTTATTTTATCGAAACGCCGATTCGTCGAAATGAATCGGCGTTTCATTTTCACAAAACGGGCGAAGAAAAAATTTTTCCTTCAAAAAACCTCTCAAAAAGGCTGAAAACCACGATTTTTGCCCGATTTTGACCCCTCGAAAAAAGTTAAGTAATTGATAATCAATGGTAGCACCCCCATTTTTGACTTTTTAGTGTATATTAATTAAATTTTCCGAAAAAATATTTTTTGCCTCAAATTCACCCTGTTTCCGTAGGGCAAAGTCGCACCCGTTGGGTGTTTTATAAGGGCAAAGCCGTTACTTTATTCTTATAGGTTGAGATATGTTGTAATAAAAAAGTCGGCAAACTTTTTTTGTAGAAAGTCCGCCGACTTGGTTAAAAGTGTGTTTTAAGTATTTTTTATTTCTGTTCTTTTCTTGTGTTTTTTCTTAATTTGTAGGCAATGCAACCGCCTGTCAAACTT
>CAZITO010000055.1:0-15535 GCA_964542225.1 uncultured Bacteroidaceae bacterium
AAAACGGGCGAAGAAAAAATTTTTTCCTCAAAAAACCTCTCGAAAACGCTGAAAATGACCATTTTTGCCCGATTTTGACCCCTTGAAAAAGGCTAACTTATTGATAATCAATAGTAGCACCCCTGTTTTTTACTTTTTACTACCCATTAATTAAATTTCTCAAAAAAATATTTTTTTGGTCTTTCTCTGCCTGTTTTATAAGGGCAAAGCCGTTACTTTTTGGCTTTTTCTTATGAGTTAACATAGGTTATTATATGTTGTGATGTGTTAGTATAAGGACAGAGCCGTTAATTATTACAACTTATACTAAATTATTAAAAATAATTACTTTATTGTTTTTTGTACACCTGATAATTAGGTGTTTTTTTTGTAACAGAAATAAAATTTTATTTTGAAAACATCATTTTATAAAAAATATATTATACCTTTGCAAAAAATTTGACCGAGTTTGTTTTTTCAGTAGTGATAATAAGACATAAAACGAGCAAGGATAAGGTTTTTTGTTATTATGAAAACGTATTATTTTATGCAAAAAAAAGAAATATATCCATAGAGGAAAAGTATAGACGGGCGAAAATAGTTATTATAATACTGTTCTGCACCTTAGTTGTTGCATCGTCGGTTAATGTTTTTGCAGCAATTAAATCTACAAAGAGAAGCATAAAAATGGGTGAGTGTAACAATTTGCAGAAGTGTGTAGAGTTCGTAAACTTTTGGGATTATGAATGTGTAGATTGTAAATAAATTATAACAATATGAAAAGATTAGCAGTTTTGATTGTACTTGTATTAGGTGCCTTTATTTTGCAGGCACAGGAGAAAGAGAGTTATAAGTTTTTTATATCTGCGGATATAGGAAAAAGCACTTTTATCGCAAGGTCGGGTATTTCTATGATAGAATACGACCAAGATAAGTTTGATGCTCTAAAATTTAATGGAATTATCGGTTGGGACAATAACAAACAGAGTTTTGGTTTAGAGTTTTTCCTTTCCAGAACTAATGCAAAATATGATGAAACGCTTAGCGAGTCCATAGGTATAAACGGTGTGGGTTTCTTTGTTGGAGGAAAATATATGTTAAACTATGATTTGTTTACAGAATTTTCTGCCGGAGCGGGGCTGTTATGTGGAAGAGAAAGTATAACATATAAGACCGCAACTCAAAATACTGATTTTGACCCTATAAACAGATATGGTGCTTATGCCAAATTAGGGGTAAGCATGGGGGTAAATATAAACAGCCAAATTTCTTTCGGAATAAAAGGAGATATTTTTGGAGGAGCATTGGACGGCAAGAATTTGCCCGCGGAAATAATACAATATCAAGTTAAAAACAATAATGTTATAGGGGCTTACTCAACTTCTATCTTTGCAAAAATAAGATTTTAAAGAAAGTCGTTTTGTGTGTTTCATAAAATCAGCCGTAGCAAAATAAATAAACTACGGCTGTTTTTTATTTCCTGTTGAAATCGGCAGGTATTTCGCCCCAGTGTTCTGTATCCCATTTTAGTATTTGAGTTGTGTAGTTGTTTGTTTTAAGCCAATGCTCAGCCCTATGTATGTAGTCAAAGAGTTTTTCTGTCTTTGGAGTTAAAGGCAGTTTGGTTTTGCATTTCTTATCTCTTACCCATTTCATCGCATTGACACTGTCTGTGTAAAGAGGTTGTGGATAGTTATGACGTTTCAAATAAGAAAGCCCGTGTACTATACCCAAAAACTCCCCAATGTTATTTGTGCCTATGGGAGAATAATAGTGAAAGAGCCTTTTGCCTGTTTTTATATACACACCTTGATATTCCATAACACCGGGGTTGCCACTACAAGCGGCATCCGTACATAAGGCATCTATAATAGGCAAAGAAGAACAAACGGAAATATCTTTTGGCGGAGTTATTATTCGTTTAGGCTTAGAGTTTATAAAATAGTTATAGCCCAAAGTATTAAAAGCCTCTTTGGCTTCGGCGAGAGTATCAAAGGATTTGTATTTTGCCTTTTCAAACTTTTCCACACTTTGTTTGCATTCTTCCCAAGAATGAAAAATTCCTGTCTTTCTTCCTTCCCAAACAACGTAATATTTATTTCGTTTTGCCATCAAAAAAAAGTATAAACATTTATCGTATAAGAGTTATATCACCACCTTTGACAAAAGTTTTTCCTCCTTTACAATTTACTTCCAATTTGTAGTAATAAACACCGGATTGACAAACTTTACCTCTGAAAGTTCCATCCCACATTTGATTTATATCAGTTGTGGCAAAAACTTTTTCGCCCCAGCGGTCGTATATTGCAAAATTCAAAGAGGAAATATATTCACCCGATACATAAATAAAATCATTAATCCCATCTGAGTTTGGAGTAAATGCATTTGGTACAAAAATATTTGGTTCTCCGCAATTGACAAATTCCACTTCTATATGCAAGGTGTCTTCTTTGTAACAGCCTTTATTATCAGACACAAAAACAGAAAAATCAGTACTTTCATAAACATTGCCCGATGTGGAGGAATTTGTGGGAGAGGTTAAATTATCAGAAGGTGTCCATAGGTAAGAAAAGCCTTGTAATTCTGTGGCATAAAGAGTTATTTTTGCTCCGTCAAAAACCTCATAATCAGAAGCCCAAACTTCAAAATTTTCAAAAATATCCATATTGTCAATTGTCGTAAAAGCCTGCTTTTTGCAACCGTTTTTGTCTTCAACAATTACGTTATATTCTCCATTGCACAAATCATAAATGTTTTGGCTTTCTTCACCCGTAGACCAATGATAAGAATATGGTGCTTGCCCATATTGAGGATAAGAAAGTATTTGTGCCGAGCAACCGTTTAAGCAGTTGTTTTCTGTCTTTTCCAATTCTATTTGTATGGCATATTGCGGCTCTAATATCACTTCGTTGCTAATACTACATCCCGTTTGGTCAATTACGGTGTAGGTATAAACTCCGTCATAAAGGTTTTGCAATATACTATCGTTTTGAGAATTATTCCACTCTATGATATATGGTGCCAAACCTCCATTTATATGTAAAATGATTTCTCCATTATTTACTCCTTCGCAATGGTTGTCGGTTTTTTCTACATCTACATTTAAATCGCTGTAAGAAGTTATACTGAATTCTTTTTGCAATGAGCAACCGTTATTATCTTGCAATCTTATGGTAAAGGTTCCCACAGAAAGATTATCAACGGCGTTAGTGTCCTTGGTAGAGCAAGACCAAGTATAACTTACATCTGTGGGAAAACTATGTTGAATTACTTTTGCACTGCCGTTGTTGTCTTGTGAACATCCCGTATTTATTACTTCCAAATCAAAGTCGTATCCCGTATAATTCAAGTAAATACTGTCCGTGTTTTGACAATTGTCTTTTATAAAAGAAAGATAGAGATATTTATTGGATGTATCGTTGATAATAATATTGTTAATGGAAGGCAAAGTGTCATTAAATTCCCTGTCAAAAGAAATTTTTATATAAGTGTTCTCTATTTCTGCAATGGAATAACTCGTTGGCAAAGAGCAAAAATTAAGCGTATCCGATAGGTTGTCAGTTATTTTTGTAGTGTTTACATATTGGTACAATGTGTCTTTACACTCATTGTTGTCTATTATAAGTTGAAGCAATTGCGGTTGCGAACCTATATAATAAGGATTTGTAATGGTGGAATCGCTAACAGTGTTGCTTGGTTGCCATAAGAAACTGACATTATCGCCATAATAATTAAAATTCACTCCCACCTGTATAGGTACAGAGGCACAAGTTTCTATGCTGTCTATATAATAGGAGGTGTCTCCGAGTACAATAATGTTTTTTGTTATCGTATCGGCAAATTGGCAACCATTGGAAAGATTGGCTATAAGAGTTACTTCGTATATTCCTGCATTTTGGTAGGTATGTGTTGGGGTGTGTAGTGTGGAAGTGGTGCCATCGCCAAATTTCCATAGGAAACTATCTCCACGAGACAGATTTTCAAAGGTAAGAGCATTGTTTTTGCAAATAGGCACAGGAGTTTTGAAATTTGCCACGGCAAAATTGTTACTAACCTCAAATTTAAAAGAGCCCATATTGCAATTAGAAGAAAGGTTGGTATCGCTATAAGCATTTGCAGTTACGGGCATTCCTTGACTACCTCCGCAGGAAGCACATATTGTTTGATACAAATTGCCATATCTATCAAAACGAGAAGTACCTCCGTCAACATGGTCGGCACCTTGATTGGCTATGGTAGAAACTTCTCCGAAATAAGAACCGTAGTGAAATCCCGTAGCATCTTTTTCCATCGCCATAATATAAAAATCTTGTCCGTCTGTTTGAGTAGAATAAGCATTGGAAGAGGTTTGCAAGTTTTCCGTTCCCAAAGATGTATAGCCAAGAGAGTTTTGCAGATATTTCATAACCCTTCCCCAACCTGCACAATATATTTTGCCGCAAATATCTATTGCAAAGCCTACGGGAGAAATATTTATCATACCATCACCGGAGCCAAAAACAGTAGACCATTTCAAAGAGTCTAAATCTTTGGAAAATTTGGCAACAAACTGCCCGCTATTGGCAATGCTGTATTGGGCATTGTATATCAATGTGGAACCGCTTGCCCTTGTTTGTCCAAAGATGTAGGGATAATAATCATTATCCAAACGTACAAAAAAGGCTTGGTCATATCTTTGCGAGCCAAAAAAAGTAGAGGCTTCCAAATTTGTACCCTCGACAGATAAAAGACAAAGAAAAGCATCCGCTGTACCTCCGTTAAAAGAGGAGTTGTAGGCATTTGAATTTGAAGGAAAATCGTTTGAGGTCGTACCACCTGTTACATACACTCTATTTAAATAATCTATATCCAAAGAATAAGCGGCATCATCCTTTGTGCCTCCGATGTAAGTAGAGTAAATTAGTTGTGACAAAGACCTGTCCATTTTAAAGACCACGGCATCCTGTCCTCCTTGATTTGTATTTTGAAAACATCCTGTACTTGTTGGAAAATCTGTAGAAAAAGTACAACTTGCCACATAGACATTATTATCTTTGTCTGTAATAATTTCTCCTCGTGCTATATCTCCATAGTTGAAATAAAGAGAATCGTTACCATTATATAGGGTTCTATAATTTGCACCATAATAACTTTTGAAATTAACTCCGTCATTGCCACTGCCTCCCAAAAAAGTAGAAGCCAAAAGACTATCACCCATGGGAGAAAGACAGGCTATAAATATATCTGCTCCGTTTTCGTAACTTATGGTGTTCTCATAAATGAAGTTTTCTCCTCCGTTAAATAAAGGTTGAAAAGCATAATCTGTCGTAGGAAAATCGTTACTCCCCGTGGTTCCCAAAATCACAATCTCCTCATTGCTGTTGACAATCATACTATGAGGCATTTCTCCCATACTCCCACCCAAAAAAGTGGAGAATATTGGTGCTGACGCATTGTCATTGTACTTGGTTATTACACAATCCCAATTGCCTTTGAATGTATTCTCGTATGCACCTTCTGTTATAGGGTAGCCTTCTCCCTTTACAATACCTCCGCTTATTATTCTGCCATATTGGTCATAGCAAGAGGTCATCCCCCAAGTATCGGAATGAGAACCGGAATAAGTGGAAAAAATCAAGCCCGGGTCTATTTCCAAATCATAATTTTTGTCATATTCTTCCACATTGTATTTTATGCGATTGTTTTCAACTATATAACTTCCATTTACAACCACAATTTCATCGCCTTTTCTTTGTATGATGTAGGGCACAGGCTCTACTATTTGACCATACTTCGTAGTAATAAGCAATTCTCCATCTTTTACCAAGAGTTTTTCAACTCCAATATACTCTACTTCTATATCCTCCACTTTGCCTTGAGGATGTATTAAAAAAGTGTGTTTTATATAATCGCTTGAAGTTTCTATTTTCCAGTCTATATGGTCGTAAATTTCCTTGTAAATAATGGTTTCAAAACAAGGTACATTGGTAAAATGTTTGCTTTTGTTATTTCCTATAAAATAATTTGTGTGATAGTCCAAAGGATGTAAGGGAATTATTTCCGCCTGCTTGCTGTTTTGAGGTTTTAAGGAAAAAACGGAATAATTCTCTTTGTACTCCTCGTTGTCCATATTATGAGGATGAAAAACGGAATTATTGCTATCTTTTATCAAAATACTTATTCTGTCTTGTCTGAGATAGATATTACCTTGTTTAAAAGAGGTTTTAAAAAGAATTTCTTTGTTCCATTGTCCCAAATTTTTTTCAAAAAATAACGGAGTTTGTCCCAAACAATGACAACAAACCAACACAAAATTCAAATATATAAACCAACACAAAACTCTTTTCACTGCTCTTGTCTTTTAAAGATTACAAAGTTAAATATTTTTTTTGATTTTTCACCTCTTTCTTTATTAGGTTATGACAAGTTGTGATAAGACAAAGTATGTTTGCCTCATTTTATTTTTAAATATTAACTTAGAAAAGTGGTGAGAGTAATGAATTTTTGATTGTCAGTGATTTTTATGACAAAATGTCATAAAGTATTTTTTGGCACAAGGTTTGAGTTTATGTGTTTTTGTTGTTTTTTCATATTGCAAAGGACAACAGAGTATAGAATAGATTATTAACGAAAAAAAAGATAAAAATAATGGGAAAGATAATAGGAATAGACCTTGGAACTACGAACTCTTGCGTAGCGGTAATGGAAGGTAATGAGACAGTGGTAATACCAAATAGTGAAGGTACTCGTACAACTCCTTCTGTTGTTGGTTTTACCAAAGATGGTGAAAGAAAAGTGGGCAACCCTGCAAAACGTCAAGCCATAACCAATCCTCAAAATACTATTTATAGTATAAAAAGATTTATGGGTAATACGTTTGACCAAGTGCAAGAGGAGATAAAACACATACCTTACAAAGTTGTACGCGGAGATAATAACACTCCAAGAGTGGATATTAACGGCAAACTTTATACACCTCAAGAAATTTCTGCCATCATTTTGCAGAAAATGAAAAAAACAGCGGAAGACTATCTTGGACAAAGTGTAACTGAGGCTGTTATTACAGTGCCTGCCTATTTTAATGATGCTCAACGTCAGGCAACCAAAGAGGCAGGAGAAATTGCAGGCTTGAAAGTAAGACGTATTATTAATGAGCCAACTGCTGCTGCTTTGGCTTATGGTTTGGATAAAAAGAATGCAGATTCTCATATAGCCGTATTTGACCTTGGTGGTGGTACTTTTGATATTAGTATTTTGGAACTTGGAGACGGAGTTTTTGAAGTAAAATCTACAAATGGAGATACACATTTGGGAGGAGATGATTTTGATAGGAAAATTATTAATTATCTTGCCGATGAATTTATGAAAGACAATCCTAATGTGGATTTGAGAAAAGATCCTATGGCTTTGCAACGTTTGAAAGAAGCGGCAGAAAAAGCAAAAATAGAACTTTCCTCTTCTACGCAGACGGAGATAAATCTGCCTTACATTACTTCAATAGACAATGTGCCTCAACACCTTAATGTAACTTTAACAAGAAGTAAATTTGAGCAACTTTGCGATGACCTTATCAAACGCTGTCTGATACCTTGCGAAAAAGCATTGCAAGATGCGGGTTATGATAAAAGCAAAATAGATGAGGTTATTCTTGTGGGCGGTTCTACGCGTATTCCTGCAGTGCAACAATTGGTGCAAAACTTCTTTGGTAAGGCTCCAAACAAATCTGTAAATCCGGATGAAGTTGTTGCCATAGGTGCTTCAATACAAGGAGGTGTGCTTACAGGTGAGGTTAAGGATGTGTTGTTGTTGGATGTTACTCCGTTGTCTTTGGGTATAGAGACTTTGGGCGGAGTTATGACCAAACTTATAGATGCAAATACGACAATACCTACAAAAAAATCACAAGTATTCTCCACGGCTCAAGACAATCAGCCAAGCGTAGAAATCAACGTTTTGCAAGGAGAAAGAACTCGTGCTGCAGATAATAAGAGTTTGGGTAGATTTATACTTAGCGATATACCACCTGCAAGAAGAGGCGTGCCACAAATAGAGGTTACCTTTGATATAGATGCTAATGGAATATTAAATGTTTCGGCGCTTGATAAGGCTACGGGCAAACAACAGAGCATAAAGATAGAGGCTTCGAGTGGCTTGTCTGAGGAAGAAATAAAGAAAATGAAAGCAGATGCGGAAGCGCATGCAGATGAGGACAAGAGAATGAAAGAAGAGGCTGATAAGATAAACGCTGCCGATACAATGATTTTCCAAACAGAGAGTTTCTTAAAGGACAATGCCGATAAGGTACCTGCCGATAAGAAGTCTGAGGTGGAAAGTGCTTTGAAAGATTTAAAAGATGCTCATGCACAGAAAAATATTTCTGCAATAGATTCTGCAACTGAGAGATTAAACAATGTACTTCAATCTGTTAGTCAGAATATGTATCAAGGAGCAAATCCTAATCAGGGAGGACAAACTCAAGGCAACACTCAAACAGATAACTCTTCTGCAAATACCAATCAAGACAAAGGAGACGACAATGTAACCGATGCAGATTTTGAGGAGGTGAAATAAGATTTAATGGTTTATTAATTAGTTGAAGGCTGTTAGAAAATAAAACTAACAGTCTTTTTTTGTTTTCATCTTATGATAAAATACTAAGTTGATATAAAATATGTTTCAATAGAGATTGGATGTTATTGACACAGTTTTTGATGTGGAAATATTAGCTTATATATTTAAGAGTTTAATTATTGGGATAAAATATAATAGACAAAATAGAATTTAAAGGTTTTTAAGTATTTCCAATAGGAGAGGCAAAGTTATCTATAATAGACAATAAATTGCGAGTTGAAAATATAACAGGCAGCAATTAATTATTTGATTATGAAGAGTAAATTGTTTACAAATAGGGAGTTATTAGAAATAGTAACAACATGTGTTCTTGTAACAGCGACTATTATGACTATTATTTTTGGTTTTATTGGCAATAAAAGGCAACAAAAATTGAGAGATGAATTATATATTGAAAAAATGCAAACTAAAGATAAACCCAATCCAGTGGATAGCATTTCGCATAAAGGAAATCAAACATTGTTTTATAAAAATGGCAGAGTGATAAGTAGTTGTATCGTTAAATAATGCAAATGTCAATAACATAAAAAAACTATGTTTAAAATACTATTTTATATCACATTATTGCCATAAAAATCTTGGTTGGCAAGTATTAATGCGTTGTTGTGATAGCTGACAATATTTGATAATTGTATATTCTCATCCAAATAGACACAATTATTATAATTGAAATGCCCATTGACTTTGGTGTAAGAAATAATTGCATTGTTTGAGGAAAAGAAAAGAGTATTATTAATATAATATAGAGAATTTGAAAGTACTGCAGGGTAATAATATGATGTATCTTGATTATGTATATATTTTATTGGTATATTTTGAATGGTATCTATAATAACAATATCTTTCTCTATAGATACTATGCAAAAATAAGGAAATTGATGATACTGTTCAATAAGCAACAATCGTTCTTCTGTACATGTATTAATTTTAACAATAGAATAGTCGTCAGTTTGTGATGAGAATATATCAAAACCTTTCACTTTTTGCTGAGCAAATACATTTATACAAAGAAAAAGTATACTTGCTATAAAAATATATTTAATAAAGTTTCCTTTTCATATTACCATAGTTTTAAATTTATTACCATCTATCTTTTGCAAAGGTATGTAAAAAAGATTATCAAATGATTTTTTTGATATTTTTTGTAGGCCAGCCTTGTGCTTTTCCTTATAAGAGTAATTTTTATAAAAAGATAAAACACTTCAAATTTAATTGAAGTGTTTTATCTTTTTGTGCGGATGAAGGGACTCGAACCCCCACGCCTCTCGGCAATAGATCCTAAGTCTATCGCGGCTACCAATTACGCCACATCCGCTTCAAGTTTTGCGTTTGCAAAGATAGCATCATTTTTTATAATCGCAAAACTTTTTTTTATTTTTCTTATTTTTTTATTCCTAATTCTTTTTCTATAAGAGAAGTAACGTCATCATTATCAGTAGCATACCATAGAATACCATTTTTTTCAATAATGTAGTCATAACGATTTGTTTTTGCTACATTTTCTGCTGCCACACGTACTTTTTCATAGATTGCTTGTATTAATTCTTGCTCTTTAGCACTCAATTCTGATTGGGAACTTTCTCTAAAGGCATACATTCTATTGTAAAGGTCTTGAATTTCTTTTTGTTTGTTTTGTTTAAGCAAATCGGACAATTGGTCTTGCTTTGCCTCAAATTCGCCAACCATACGCTCATATTCTTTTTGCATTGCATCCAATTCTGTTCTTAATTGAGAGGCGTATGTCTGCAATTGATTTTGAGCAGAATCATAATCAGGTAATTTGCGTATAAGTTCAGAAGCATTAAAGTGTCCAACCTTTAAAGTTCTCTGAGCAAAACAAGTGTTAATTGTAAATGCTAAAACAAAGCATAATGATAATAATTGAATTGTTTTTTTCATGTATGTAAATTATTTTTTATTGTTTAATATTTCTTCTTAATGTAAATCTGTTTTAATATGTTATTTATTTTTTAGAGGAACTATTTACCTTATACCCCAACTCTGCAAGAACAAGGTCGCTAACGTCTGTTTTGCTGTCTATAAATAATATGGTAGCACCCGAGGCTTTGTCCAACATAACGGAGTAGTTCTTTTCTTTTGCTATTTTTTCTATAGCGTTATATATCTTGTCTTGTATGGGTTTTATAAGTTCAGAACGTTTTTTTGCCAAATCTCCTTCAGAACCAAATCTTTGTTTTTGTAAGGCTTTGGCTTCTCTTTCTGCAGCCACAATTTCGTTTTCTCTTTTTGTTTTAAGGTCTTCGGGCAAAAGCAAAGCCTCCGCTTGATAAGAACGATACATTCTATCAACTTCGGCAAGTTTGTTTTCCACATCTTTTTGCCATTGCAGAGAAATCTCCTCCAATTCCTTTTGAGCCTGTTTGTACTCCGGCATATTGTTTAATATATACTCCGTATCCACGCACGCAAACTTTTGAGCATAAGAAAAAACACTCAAAAACATAAGCGACAATATTACTGCAATCTTTTTCATATTAATTAATGTTTTTAATTTGTTGTTTCAAATACTATACCATTTTTTAATCTATAGAGTTTTGCAAAGATATGTGGAACTGTCCTCCCGAACGGTTTGTACCTCCATATTTAGGGTCAAATCCATAGCCCCAATCCAATCCAAGCATACCAAACATTGACATATATATTCTTATACCCACACCTGCAGAACGATACATTGTAAATGGTGCAAAGCCTTTGAAATCTGCCCACGAGTTACCTCCTTCCATAAAAGCAAGAGCAAAGACAGAAGCCGAAGGATTAAGTGTGATAGGGTAACGTAATTCAATAGTAAATTTGTCAAAAACGGTTGCTCCGTTAATACCTGTAAGCGCCGAGTTGCCATAACCTCTCAAAGCAACCAACTCTCTTCCGTCCAACGCATAGCCCGTAAGACCGTCACCACCCAAATAAAACCTATCAAAAGGCGAGTAGTCCAAATCTTTGTTGTATCTACCCAAGAAACCAAAACGACTACGTGCAGAAAGAACCAAATCATCCACTATATTGAAATACCAAGCAACTCTCAAGTTAAGTTTGTAGTACTCCAACCACTTGTATTTCTCTTCGTCTGTCATAGTACTGTAATCTTTGCCATTAACCAAAGAGTAAGGGAAAGTAAAGGCTCCGTCCAAAGACACCTCACTACCTGTACGAGGGTATATAAGTTGGTCTATGGAATTTCTGCCTATGGTCAAAGTGTAGGCTATATCGTTTGACGAGCCTGTAGGCATAATGAAAGAAGTCCAATTTTTTACGCTATACCTCTTATATCTGATTCCTTGAGAGAAAGAAAAATAATCATCAGGCCATTGTAAACGCTGTCCCAAAGATATGTATGCTCCAAGTATTCCGAGATAATAATCCCTGTTGTCCGATGTATTGTAATAAGAGTCGTCTTGATAAGAATAATATACTCCAAAGGAAAGTGCTCTTGGTTTTCTACCTCCAAGCCATGGCTCTGTAAAACCAAATGAGCCTGAATAATAATAAGAGCCGTTGGTATTTATTCTCAAAGAAATTTTTTGTCCTTCTCCAACAGGAAACGGTCGCCAAGCCTTAGGTTGAAATACTTTACTTGCTGCAAAGTTGTCCAAAGCCAAACCTACGGTAAAAATAGCAGTACCATAACCGCCCCAACCTCCTTGCAATTCTATACGAGAGGACGAAGTTTCCTCAACCTCGTATTCTATGTCCACGGTACCATTTTCTGCATTGGGTTCTACTTTGGGATTAATTTTTTCGGGGTTAAAGAATCCTAATTGTTGTATTTCTCTAATGGAGCGAATAACATCCTCTCTTGAAAAGAGTTCGCCGGGCAAAGTTTTCAATTCTCTCATAACAACGTAATCATTGGTATTGGTATTGCCACTAAGAGTAATAGTGCCTATACGTGCTTGTTTGCCCTCGTAAATACGCATTTCTATATCTATGGAATCATTTTCAACATTAAGTTCCGTAGGTATAACTCTAAAAAACAAATAACCATCGTCCAAATATAGAGAAGAAATATCCTTTCCCGTAGGGTCATAATTTATATTTCTTTCCAATAATTCCTTATTATAGACATCTCCCTTTTCTATTCTCAAAAGTTTTGACAAATAGTCAGAAGAATATTTTGTGTTACCTACCCAAGTTATATTTCTAAAGTAAAATTTCTTTCCTTCATAAACATTCAGATTTATAACCATTTCGTCAACGGTTTTTTGGGGTTTTTTGCCAAAAACACGCCCTACCGCTCTGCCAACACTTCTAAAAAATCCTTTCTTTACAGGTCTGTTTTGTATAAAAAAAGTATCACTTACTATTCTTGCATCTCTATATCCATCATTGTTGTATTTATCTACAATCAGTTCAAGGTCTTGTTCATACTCATCTTTCAGAAAACGAGAAGACTTCCAAAATCTCCACCAACGTTTTTCCTTGGTGCTTTTCATTTGTCTCCTTATTTTGCTATCCGATAAGTATTGATTTCCGTCAATGTTTATTTGTCCTATCTTTACTTTTTTGCCTTTATTAACGTTGAATACAAGATGAGATTCTTTGCGAGCCGTAAGAGTGTCCCTCTCCTCTATTATTTCTGTCTGTACCAAATAATAACCTTTGTCTATAAAAAACTCATTGATAAGGTTTTTGCAAGTGTTTTTCATATTTTCGGTAACCACATCACCAATGGCTATGTTCAATTTTTCTTTTACCTTATCGGCTTCGGAGCGAGAAATATCACCCGAAAATTTGAAATAAGAAAGACGTGGCTTTGTTTTAAGGTTATACTCCAAAAAAACAGTCCTGCCCTCAACTTTTGTTACATAAATATGAACCTCATCAAACAAACCTTGCTTCCAAAGTTTGTCTATTGCGTTGGAAAACTTATCAGAAGGAATATATATTTTTTGACCTTTGGTAATACCAGAAAGAAGTATTACTGAGTTTTCGTCCAATTCGTCTGCTCCGGTTATTTTTATATCGCCTATTTCATATTCTTTCGGAGAATAGTAATCTAAGTCTATAACATTGGTTTGTGCTGTAAGCAAAGACGCTGTAAGCAATAGAAACAAAAATAATATATTTGGTTTAAGGTTTTTAAAATTCATGCTAAAAATATTTCTACTCTATTTCTGTTATTGTTCAAAGATAACGTTATTTTTTACATTTAATTTTATAAAAGAAAAAATTTATTTCTTATTGTGATATTTGTTCTGTGGTTTTGCCATAGCGTCTTTCTCTTTTTTGATAATCTGCTATGGCTTGGCAAAAGTCTTGTTTGGAAAAATCCGGCCAAAGCACATCGGTAAAGTACAATTCGGCATAGGCTATTTGCCAGAGCATAAAATTGCTTATTCTTTCCTCGCCCGAAGTTCTGATAAGCAAATCTACATCAGGCATATTTTTGGTGGTTAAAAAGGAAGAAACCATATTTTCATCAATATCAGATATGTTGATTTGGTCGTCCTTAACTTTTTTTGAAATACCCTTTACCATTTCAACTATTTCCCATTTTGCGCTATAATTCAGAGCAAGTACAAGAGTCATTTTTGTATTGTTTTTCGTCTTGTCCATCATAGTCAAAAGGGCTTGTTTTGTTTCTTGTGCCAACCCATCTATATCGCCTATTGTTTGAAGTCTTATTTGATTTGTCATAAAGGTCTGCTCTTCGTTAATGATATGATACAAAAGCATCTGCATAAGAGCATCTACCTCTTCTTTTGGTCTTGCCCAATTTTCTTTTGAGAATGTGTATAAGGTTAAGTATTTTATACCTATTTCTGTTGCTATTTCGCATACATTTCGCACGGAATTTACTCCTTGTTGATGCCCATAGAAACGTTGTTGATTTCTTTGTTTTGCCCAACGTCCGTTACCATCCATAATAATGGCAACGTGCTGAGGTAGTTTGTTTTTATCTATATTGAGTGTAAAATCATTCATGGTGCCAAAAGTTTTTTTTAAATATAAAAATTACTCATCATACTATTGTTGTCCCTGAAGTATTCTATACTTATGGACAGAGAGTTGATGGAGGTGGGGGTTAGTGATGAAGATTTTTTGTCTGATGAAGTATCAAATATTTGAGCGTAGAAAATATTTTTTATTCCTTTTATCATTTTCAGTAAGTTAGGTGTAATACTTGCAAAATCTCTCCCTATAACCAATAGAATATAATCCATCTTTCGCAAATTTCTAATCAAATAACTCGTATTATCATTGGAAAGGTTGTTAAGTAACATATAGGCAATGCCTTCTAAATTATCTATTTGCAACAAACAATCAAACCCTTTATCTTCATTCATTTTATTATTAAAACAAATAAAGTCCTCTGTTTTTTCAAATTCATAATTCATGGCTTGTTGCATTCTGTATGCTATTTGAAAATTAGCCAACGAAGAATTTATACCTATTATGGAAAAAGGTATTTCTGGTACGTAAAAAAAGTCTTCTTTTATCTTTTTTACTCTGCCCATTTTTTCTTTTGTTGCTTATCTATCAAGTTGCAAAGTTATAAAAAATCATTGTAATCTCCTTTATCAGCAGTCTTTTTTTTGTTAAAAGAACGTTAACTCGGTATAAGCAATAAAGCAAGTTGTGTTCAGCCCTTGCCTTATGCTGACTTGTCACAACTTACAACAACCTATAACAAGTAACGGCTTTGCCCTTGAAAAACACCCTGTGGGTGTGGCTGTGTCCTTATAAAACAGGCTGAGCCTGAGCCGAAAAATATTTTTTCGGAAAATTTAATTGATGGGTACTAAAAGTTCAAAAATAAGGGTGCTGCTATTGATTATCAACAAGTTAACCTTTTTCTAAGGGTCAAAATCGGGCAAAAATGGTCATTTTCAGCGTTTTCGAGCGTTTTTTTAAGGAAAAAATTTTTTCTTCGCCCATTTCACGAAAATGAATCGGCGTTTCATTTCGACGAATCGGCGTTTCGATA
>CAZITO010000056.1:0-15515 GCA_964542225.1 uncultured Bacteroidaceae bacterium
CCCGATTTTGACCCTTTGAAAAAGGTTAACTCATTGATAATCAATAGTAGCACCCTTATTTTTGAGCTTTTAGTGTACATCAATTAAATTTTCCGAAAAAATATTTTTCGGCTCTTACTCAGCCTGTTTCCGTAAGGCAAAGCCACACCCACAGGGTGTTTTATAAGGGCAAAGCCGTTAGTTTTCTTATGGGTTTTGATGGGTTAATTTTATGAGTTTGCATAATACCAAAGCCGTTACAAAAAAATGTTTTTTTGCAACAGCTTTGATATTTTATAAAGAAATTTATACGCAATAAGGCTATGCCTGTTGTATAAACAAACTTAATTTATTAGTCTATGCTTTTCAAAGTATATTTGGTTGAACCCAAGCCTATTTGCTCGGCATATTCCACTATATGAGTTCCGTGTTGCTGATTGATACGGTCAATTAAAGGTTTGGTATTGTTTTCTTCTGTAACCTCCATATTGAAAATTATATCCAAGCAAGCCTTATCCAAAGCCACAGGGTCAGTTGAAGCCAAAATACCATAATCTTTAATCAATGGTTTTGCAGGATTAGCATTGCAATCACAGTCTATTGACATATTATTCATAACTGCAATATAAACTATTTTATTGCCAAATTTCTCAGCCACAGCCTTAGCCGCCTCTGCCATAGATTCAAGAAAATCGTCTTGAGGTGCAATGTTGCTCCACAAATCTTTCATAGTTTCAATTTTTCCTGCAGAGTGGATATAACTTTTGCCATTGGTAGAAGCAAAACCTATGGATTGGTTTTTCAATACTCCTCCGAAACCAGCCATTTGATGACCTTTGAAGTGAGCCAAGTTTACAACAAAGTCATAGTTGTTGATATGAGAACCAACGATATCATATTTTAGATGTTTTCCGTTTTTGATTGGAAGTTTTATTTCACCCTCTTCATCCATAATATCGACTTTTGCAACTTTTTCCCAACCATGTTCTTTTATGGTATGTTTGTGCAAATCGGTTCTGTGTCTTGTGCCTTCGTATGCTGTGTTGCATTCTACTATATTGGCATTGAGTTTGTGAACCAAAGGAGCAATCAAGTCCATAGACAAAGCATGCACTCCTTTGCCCTCACCGGTGGAAATCTTAACTCCTACTTTACCCTCTGCTTTTACTCCAAGTGCCTCATAAATTTTTATAAGGTTTTCAGGTGTGATGTTTTTAGTAACATAGACAACACTCTCTTGATTTTTGTTTTTCTCCGTCATAACAGTTTTCTCCTTTTCTTTGTTTGAACACGACAAGAATGCAAAGGAAAACACCCCTGCAAACATCGCTATTTTCGTTAATCTATTCATAATAATTTATAATTTTAATTTGGTTATCCTCTGTCTGTAAGGTTGCAAAGGTATAACTTTTTTTATTTTTTGTAATATTTTTTGCTATTTTTATTTTTTTAAACATTTATTGTAGTTAGGGTTAAATAATATACTTAACTTTGCAAAGATTTTTTCTAACAAAATTTATATATGATAAGCAAAGCATTGTTGAAACAAATAAGTTCTTATAAACAAAAAAAGTATAGGGACAAGGATAGGGTTTTTGTAGTGGAGGGAGAAAAGATGACAAAGGAAGCAATAAAATCTTCTTTTGAAATATTGTGTATTTGTGCAACAAAACAATGGTTGGCAGAAAACAAAGATTTGACAAAAGGAATACAATGCCATGAAGTGAGCCAAAGCGAATTGGAAAAAATAAGCAACCTGACCACCCCCGATAAAGTCCTTACCCTATTAAAACAACAAACACACCCAATGCCAAAAGAGATTGCAAAAGAATTAACACTTGTACTTGATAGAATAAAAAATCCCGGTAACCTTGGCACTATAATAAGGTTGGCTTTGTGGTTTGGAGTAAAAAACATTATCTGTTCAAACCAGACCGTAGACCACTACAACCCAAAGGTGATACAGGCTAGTATGGGAGCAATATTTTATACAAATTTATATTACTGCGATATAGAAGAGTTTTTAAGTGGTTTGCCTCAAAAAATTGATATCTACGCAACAGTGGTCAGGGAAGGAAAAAACATATATGAGGAAAAACTCAATCCTAACGGAATTATTGTAATAGGCAACGAATCTTGTGGCGTATCTGAGGAAATTTTACAAAAAGTCAATCACAAAATAACCATACCCTCCTTTGACAATAAAAACGAGGCGGAGTCTTTGAATGTTTCTATGGCAACGGCAATAATCTTATCTGAATTTAGAAGAGAAATGAAAAAAAATATATAATTTTGCAAATTCAAAAAAAACTAACAAAGGAGTAACAGAGAGATGAGTATGTTCAGTATAAATTTGGGAGGTAATAACAAGTTTGAACCGTGGAGCAAAGATTTTTGGTTAAAAATTCTTGTAATGACTATTGCCATATGCATAGTTTGTTGGCTATGGGGAGCGAACGAGCCTTCAATGGACAGACCTTATATAGCGGGACCTGTGTATGCCTTATTGCTTGCCATTGTGATAAGCATACTTAATGGTTTTATAAAACCTATTCTTTCTCTTTTTTCCATACATCTGATTATTTCCACATTAGGCTTATTTATGTTGGTTATCAATGCTATAATAGTAATGATTGCCGCTTGGCTTATGGGAGATAAGTTTGATATAAACGGTTTTGGAAACGCCCTTTTGTTTTCTATCATAGTTTCCGTTTTGAGTTTTCTTTTGGACATACCTCGCAGGGTCAAGCGTATTTCGGATAAACTTAGTTCCAAACACGACCCATATAGAGATAACAACCCAGAAAGAGACGAAGCCTCTTTTACAGAGTACGAGGACGTAACAGATAAAGAAGAATAAGAAAATTAACAACACATAAACTCTATTTATTTTATTACAATGAAAATTTGTAGAACAATTGAGGAATTGACTTCTGCTGTAAATGAGGTCAAGCAACAAAACAAAACCATAGGCTTGGTGCCGACCATGGGGGCTTTGCATGAAGGACACAAATCTCTGTTCAAAAAAGCAAGAGAAGAGAATGATATTTTCATAAGTAGCGTTTTTGTAAATCCCATACAATTCAATAATAAGGAGGATTTTGAAAAATACCCTCGCGACGAGCAAAGAGATTTGAATATTTTAGAAGAATGCGGTTGCGATATTGCTTTTGTTCCGACAGCAGAAGAGGTTTATAAACAAGAGCCTAAGGAATTTAATTTTGGTACATTGGAGCAAGTAATGGAAGGAAAGCAACGTCCGGGACATTTTAGCGGTGTTGCCAACATCGTTTCTCGTCTTTTCCTTTGGACAAAAGCTGATAGAGGTTATTTTGGCGAAAAAGATTATCAACAAATAGCAATTATAAAAGATATGATAAGGCAGGAAAATATAAATATTGAAATCATAGCCTGCCCTATTTATAGAGATGAGGACGGTTTGGCAACTTCCTCAAGAAATCAGAGATTAGGCCCTGAGGCAAGAAAAATCGCTCCGAAAATACATCAAATATTGGAAAAGTCTTATTTGCAGAGAAACTCTTTAAGTCTTAGTCAAATAAAGCGCTTTGTAGAGGATGAGTTTGAGAAAGTTAAAGATTTTGATTTGGAATACTTTCTTATTGTGGATGATACAACTTTGCAACCAATACACACCAAAAACACGGAGCATGGAGTAGTTGGTTGTGTGGCTGTGTGGCTTGACGGAGTGAGATTGATAGATATACAGAGATATTACTAATAATTGGATTGTCCTTTTTTCTACAATAAAAGACTCTTTTTAGCAAACAAAGATTAAATATGATTGCTTTGATTATATTTATCGTTGTCTATGTGGGTATTATATTTGACAAACTGCCTTTCGTACGCTTGGATAGGAAAAGCATAGCCTTTATAGGTGCTGTGGCTATGGTGTTGTGCGGTTGTTTGTCTCCTCAAGAGGCGATTAAAAGCATAGATTTCAATACTTTGGTTTTGCTATTGGGTATGATGTTGATTATTTCCAATCTCAAATTGGACGGTTTTTTTTCTTTACTTTCTCAAAAAACTATTTCTTTTGCAAAATCACCCTTAATGTTGTTGTTTATCATTGTTTTTATTACAGGCTTTGCTTCCGCTTTTTTAGTCAACGATGCTGTTGTATTGCTTTTTACACCCGTAATAATAGAAATTTGTAAAAAAACAGACCTCTCCCCTATTCCATTTTTGCTTGGAGAAATATTTGCAGCCAACGCAGGTTCGCTTATGACCATTACTGGCAATCCTCAAAATATGATAATAGGTATAGCCTCCAATATTTCTTATTCGCAATTTATGTTATATCTTTTTCCTATTGCAATCCTTTCCATGTTGATTATCACTATTGTTATTAAAATACTTTATAAGGATATTTTTGGCAAAAAACAGAAAATAATCTTGGCTGATAACTCAACAATAAAAGTTAAGAACATAAGGATATCTTTAATTATTTTTTGTTTGGTTGTTGTTGGGTTTTTCTTTGGTAAAATATTTGGCTTGTCTATACCTATGATAGCCCTTGTGGGAGGAGGATTGACACTTATTTTCTCCAAACACAAAGCGGAACAAATATTCAAAGGAGTTGATTGGTCATTGTTGTTATTCTTTGCTTCTTTGTTTGTATTGGTTGCAAGCATAAAAGATTCTGCTTTTTTGACTCCTATTTTTGATTTAAATCTGTCGGAAAATACTCTTTCATTAGTTATAATTTTCGTTGTTTCCATAGTGTTGTCTCAGATTTTGAGCAACGTACCTTATACTATTCTAATACTTCCGCTTTTAAAGGTTGCTAATAGCAATATACTTTGGCTTGCTTTGGCTACAAGTTCCACCTTGGCAGGTAATTTTACTATATTTGGAGCAATGGCAAACCTTATTGTTTTGGAACAAGCACAAAAATCAGGAGTAATCATAAGCAACAAACAATTTTACCCTCCGGCTCTAATAATTTCCTTATTGACCATATCAGCAGCCTTTGTTATCATTGTTTGTTATACAAAATTGTAACAGAAAAAAAAACTTTAAACAACTTCTCCTTTCTCATTGCGACAAATAACACCGCAAATAAAAGCTACTAAAATACTCATTATTATATTGACCATCATTCCCCAAAATACCAAATAGACCATATCGGGCAATTGCACTTTATTGGGGTTTTCTCCCGTAGCAAGTGCTCGTGTCATTACGTCCATAGTCCTATCATGGAATGAGTCCATACCATTGTCTATGTACAAAGCATATATATACATAAAAACAGCATAAATGGTACATGCAACAACACAAGAATCAAAGGTTAGAAGAAAACTTTCCTTAAAAGTTATTTTTTTCTCCGTCAAATGTCTCCTATAATGAAACACAAAAACCAAACTCATAACCAACAAAGCAACAAAAACTATCCAGTTCTCATCACTTGATATTGGCGCATTGGAAGGACGTCCCAACAGATATCTGAAAACCAAACAAACACTCAAAGCGACTCCCATAACAATGCCATATTTAAAGGCTGCCCAACGATAATTTCCGTGTATAATTGAACGATATCTTCTAATTATTGCATTCATAGTAATTAATTATTTTTTTTTCTTCCGTCATAAATTTTATTATTCCAAACCATAAAAGCCGAAATTATCAATACATAGACCATATTATTAAATATGTTCACCAAAAAGTTTGCAAAAACATATGAAACTTTAAAGACATTTAGCATTGCAGGTGTCATTTCAGGCAATTTATAGTTTGGCAAAACACTCTCACCAAGTGAAATAACTTGATATATCATATAAGGGTCTAAAACCATTACCCTAATCAAAGAGTAAGCGGAAACAAAAAACGCTATCACAACAGAGGCTACAAAACCAAGACTTGCGTAACGAGAAAATTTTATTTTGGTAGTTTGCACAAATCTATACTTGGACATCATAACAATAAACATTGTTATGAAAATAATAAAATAAAGGTTATCAAAGATAAATACTTTTTTATCAAAACCTGTGTAGTAACCTATAAGATAGTACAAAAAACTAATGAAACCTATTATTGTTCCATATCTGAATGCATACTGCAAATATGTTTTTTTCTCCTCTGTCATTTTTTTACTCCTAATAAATATTATAAACTATTTAACTATAATTTCGTCCAAAAAGAACCAAGATTTGTTTGTATAAGAACTATGCCACGAAGGAAGAGTTTTTGTACCTTCTATTTCAAATTTCAAGTAGCGAAACTTCCCTTTGATTTCAAAACTATATTCTTGTATTGCAGGGTTGTTTTTGTTGTTGCCGTCAATATTTTTTTCTACTATCTTGGTAAAAGTTTTGCCATCTATAGAAGCCAAGCAAGTAATTTTCAAAGGGTGAAGAATCCACGCATGAGGCAAAGCCAAGGAAGAAACAACAGCCGTACGATTGCTATATACCTTTTCCAAATCCAAGGTTACGCTTGCATCTTTTCCCCACCAACCCAACCAATTTACTTTGTAATCGGCAGCACCTTTGCTTCCGTCAGTCAATACGGAAGGGTCACCCTTGCAATAGTTGGAGGCAGGCATAGGCTCACAAATTACTTTTTTCTGAAAAGCAATATCCTCTCCGTTGGATATGTTGTCCTCCACTGTACGCAGCAAGCCTTTGTAATGGGTCAATGGTTTGAGACCTCTTTCGTCCAAAGATTCAACCTCCGCCCTTTTGCATATATCATAAAAAAGTTCTATACGTTTAAACATATCCTCATTTCTTACCCACTTGTTTTTTTGTTTTTGATAAAAACCGCGTTTGCCATAAACTTCCGTTTTGCCTATTTCCAACATAGCATAATGTATAGGCAAATGAGCAACCTGTGTTCTCAAAAATCTTTGCTTATCATCCTTTACCAACTCTTCAGCTTCATAAAGAATACTATCAAAATACTTGATATTTTCCTCGCTCAATATGTTTTCCTTATAGTCGGAAGGAGGTCCATAAATATCCAACCTCACACTATCCTTACAACTTATTGCCACATTTTCCAAACTATCCATGTACAGTCTGACTTTCTTTGCAGCCTTACCATAGTAATGATGCATAAAATCGTTAATTATAGAGTCTTGGTTTTCATTTGGATTCCAAAGCAATTTGGCAAGTAAATAGTTTTTTAACTCAGCGAACTCGTGTCCTTTGTTGCAATTGGCTTGTTGAAACTGCATATTTGCTCCATTTTTTACAAAATACTTTATATTTGGTTGTAAAACATGTATATTGGGAAACGGACACATATAGTAAGCAAAGTCGCACTCATAATCCCAAAGAAAGATATTTTGGCTCACCTTAGCCCAATTTTCCAAATCATTGGCAAAAGAATTTTTTGGATTTCTTGCCTTCTCTTCCTCAATGGTAATATTTCTGTTTGCCTCTATGGTGCAAAGCATAATTTGAACATTCTTTTCAGGCTTTAAGGTTTTTGGACATTTTCTCGAATATATATAGGCAAGCGTGGAAATAAGTTTGTTGGGAAAAGCCTTTGCCATTTTATTTACAAAAACTATTATGGGAGCGGCAGGAGATTCCTCTTTATTTATGAGAGCCATACACTTATCGCACTGACAATAAGTAGGGTTATCATTTTGAGAAACACTCCACCAATTTCTTTCCGGTTGCAAAATCATGGCTTGTCTAAGGTTTTCTTTCATTATTTCAAAAACCTCCGGGTTAGACCAACAAACCTGGTCTCTTACCCTTTGACCATTGACCAAAGCAAAATACTCGGGGTGTGAAGCAAAATATTTCTTGTCCGAACACAAAGTAGAAGCGGTATGCACAAAAAAGCCTTTGGCAAAGGTTTCAAGATAAAGGTCTGTTTTCAACCATTTTTGAAAATCTTTGTTGCGCTTTGTAAAATTGGAATTCACCTCTCTAAATACATTTGGAGAACGATAAGAATAAGAAAGATTGTGGCTTAAAGATAAATTTTTTCTTGACGGATACACCTCGCAATCAACAGAAAATTTTCTTACCCCCAACTCTCTTTCCAAAAAATCCACCACAGAATAATAAACATCCGAACCATTAAACAACAACTTACTGTCCTTTATCAAATAAGAAGACATGGCGAAATTGTTTCTTGTAAAATCTTTGGTCATAGAACGAGCGTTTCCTATCAAAATTTCTTCATTTTGTCTCGGATAAGTTTCGTCAAAAACAGGCAGTTTGGTTTTGCAAGTTTTCATTAAGGCATCTTGCAGAAGGTTTGCGGCATCTTTCTCATTTTGACCTGCATTCTTTGGTATTATTATAACGTATTTACTTTGAGAATTCCTTATTATATCTATGGTTTTTTGAGCATTGAGAACAAAGGTTACACTCAACAATATGAACAAAAATATTACTCTTTTCATTTTTTCCGATTTAATAAACTTTAATGGAAATGCAAAGATAGTAAAATTTATTATGTATCTGCTACAATACAGCGGGAAAAAATACTATTCCCTTTACAAAAAAGACAGAGATGTGTCCAAAACACATCTCCGCCAAATTAAGAATAAAGACCTTAATATTACTTGGTAATATTTAATCTATGAGAAACCATACCGTCATTGGTAACAACGCGTACAAAATAAGTTCCACTCATAAGAGAAGAAGTATTTATTTCAACCTTATTATTACCTGATGACAAATTATTGTTATTCAAAGTTATAACCTCTCTGCCCAACATATCTACAACTTGTATTTTTGCCTTTGACGAATTAAGCATATCTATGGAAAGAATTGCTCTGTCATTGGCAGGGTTAGGATAAACTATACTTTGTGCAATAATACCCTCAGACTCATTTAAGCCCAAACTACTACCCAATATAAAGTCCATCTTCTTTTCAGAATACTGACCGGTGATATTTACCACAGCCGTACCACCTATATAAACTCTGAAAAATCCCCCTTCTTGTCCATCACCATAATCATCTGTAGCAACAGCGGTATAGCAACCGTTTTCTGTCAATTGTGGAAGGTCAACAGTATCTCTTTTGGCTTGATTAGGATAAGAACCTTTGCTTGCCACAACACTTCCGTTTTCATCCAAAATTTTCCACTTGAACTCAGAACCATATTCGTCTGTCTTTACTATAACTCTAACAGCCCCCTCGCCTGATTTTGGAGCGGTTTTGGTATATGATTCTGTTTTAGTTGTCTTATTTTCCGCACTTGGAGTTTTAGCCTCGCCATTGACAGATATTATATTTACTGTAAAATCGGTTGTTGACTTATTGTTTGAGCCAAAAGGCGCTATAGACAGTGTCCCCAAATCAAAAGTTCTACCCTCAAGCGTTGCTATAGAATTATTGTTTGCTGTAAAAGTGAAAGTCTGATTTGCATCAATACCGTTACCATATTCCAAAGTTAATGATTCCACAGGAAAACCTGTATTTGCTATTCTAACGCTAAGATTTACATAATCCTTACAACCAAACATTTCCTCCACATTTACAAGCGATATCATAGCCTGATTAGCATCCAAATTAATAATGGAAGGTGTTACCTTTATACCCGTCCAAATATTAGGTGCTTTCAAGGAAGAACAGCCCTCTTTGGTAGCATCCGAAACAAAGACAGCCAAATTTAAATCCTTCCAAACCACTTCCTCATCTGATATAGAAAAAGGAATAGGATAAGAATAATTTTTTTCTATAAATGTACCTGCAGGAATAACACCATTGGAGTTAAGACCTATGGTATCTCCCCATTGTTTGCCCGTTATCATATCCCTAAGCATATGCATATGACGATACTTACCATTTGGCAAAATTTGAGAAGGATTGTAATTATGGTTGTTAGCCTGAGGCCCTACTATGCTGTCCTGCAACAAAACCACCTGCAACAAATTGAAATTTTGAGACACATCAGCCGTATAATATGCTTCAACATGCACATTCATTGTGCCTGTACTTGCATCTATTTGAGCCGTAGCGGCAATGTTAACCGGAGAGTTTTCATTTTGTATCTCTGTTGCACGCTGAGAATAACTCACTGTATTAGAGTAATAGTTGGTGTATTTGCAACCGCTAAGAACTGTTCGAGACACAGTAAAAGCAGGATATCCACTTATGCTTGCCTGCCCTGCCAAAGCATCCCCCCAAACAGTGGTGTACATTGCAGCATAATTTCCTTGATGTACGTTTATAACCACAGTATTAGGATAAGAAGCTGCCCATTGACTTATTGTTTGATGCCCATTAGGACAAAAACCACAATTTACCCCGGTAAATTCTTCAAAAACCACGTTTCTTTTTTGTGGTTGTGCACTCACTATTGTTTGAGCATAAAGTCCGAATGAGACAAAACTCATAAGTATAAATAATACCTTTTTCATAATAGATTTTTTTTAGTTAGTTAATATTTTTTGTTTATCTGTTTTTACTTTCCATCAGTTTGCAAATATAGTAACTTTTTTTAATACAACAAGATAAAAACATTTTTTTTGTAAAATTTTTATTAAAAATCATTACAAGTTGTGTGTATTTAATACCTGTAATAACTAATTTGGTTTTATGGTATTCTAATCATCCAACTCCATTTTGTATATGGTTTTGGTTTTATCTGTGATTTTAAATCTGTCGTCTATTCTTTCTCCCACGACCCAGACAATATCATCCCCCGAGCATAACAACCATTGTTTTTCTTTGTCTATGATGGAATATTTTTGATTGGTAAAGAAATCAGATATTTTTTGTTTGCCATGCAGTCCAAAAGGGAAAAAAACATCTCCTTTTTGCCAATGTCTTAGTTGCAAAGGAAATTTCAAAAGGTCATAATCCAACATAGCAATACTTTTTGCCTTAGGAATACGTATAAAATTGAGGTCTCTAAGTGTTTCTATCTGCAAAGAAAATGGAATCTTTATACTTGTCTGCCAATCATCTATGGTGTAATTTGTGGATTTGTTTTCTTGCTCTCGTGGAGTGATAAACAAATATTTTCTATCCCTGACCAATCTGTATTTATCTGCAAAAAACTTTCTGCCCGATGCAGTATTGTCTTTCAGTGTTTCGCAAATGGAATTGATATTTGACTCATTAAAACCAAATTCGGAAAGAATCTCATACATAAAAATATGTAGCGGTTGCAGGTTTAGAATTTCCTCTATACTTATTTTTATGTGGTCATCTTCTTTTTGAAGTATATTGGCTTTAACATTATCGACCACCTTACGAAAAACAAATTCTGTTTCTCGCAATCGCTCTATGTTTTTCTTGATTATAACATCAAAATTTGGCGAAATTTCCCTAAGAATAGGTATAACCTCATTGCGTATTTTGTTGCGGGTAAATTTGTTGTCCTTGTTTGTAGAATCTTCCACAAATTGAATATTATGCTTGTCGGCATAGTCTTTAATATTTCTACGGGAAGCAAACAGCAAAGGGCGAATTATATTGCCACTTTTAGGCAAAATACCATGCAAACCCGCTATACCGGTACCTCTAAGTAGATTGATAACAAAAGTTTCTGCCGAGTCGTCTGAGTGATGGGCGGTGGCAATACAATTGAAATTGTTTTCCTTTAATATCTTATTAAACCAATCATACCTCAAATCTCTTGCAGACATTTCAAGGCTTTTTTTCTCCTTTTCCATATAGGAGTAGGTATCAAAGTCTTGTACAAATATCTGTATATTATTATTTTGTGCAAACTTTCTCACAAAATACTCATCTCTTAAACTTTCCTCTCCCCTAAGATGAAAATTACAATGTGCTATGGCAAAATTGTAATTGCTTCTTAAAAACAAATCAAGCATAACCATAGAATCCACTCCTCCGCTTACGGCAAGCAAAACCCTATCGCTCTTAATATCAAAAAGATTATTATCCTTTATATAATGCTGAAAGTCTTGTAACATAATTTTTATACATTACTTATTGAAACATAACATTGTATTATTACTTGACTTAAATATTACAAATTTTTTAGTAGGAAGTTGGTCATCATTGTATAAAGGTGGTAACGTGTGTTGCCGCCATAAATACCGTGATTCTTGTCAGGATAAGAGAATTGAAGAAACTGCTTATTGTTTTTTATCAATTCCGTTGTCCAATTCATTGTATTTTGATAATGCACATTGTCGTCTGCCGTGCCATGTATCAAAAGATAATTGCCTTCCAAAAGGCTGGCATAATGTATAGGACAATTGTCATCATAGCCCGAAGCATTTTCTTGCGGAGTACGCATAAAACGCTCCGTATAAATATTATCATAACTTCTCCAATTGGTAACCGGAGCCACGGCTATAGCGGTTTTGAAATATTCGTGTCCTTTGGTTATACAAAGAGAAGACATATAACCACCGTAAGACCAACCAAATATTCCTATTCTTTTCTTGTCCACAAACGGCAACGTACCAAAATATTTTGCCGCCGAGATTTGGTCTTCCACTTCTATTTTTCCAAGATTAAGATAGGTGCATTTTTTGAATTTAGCACCTCTGAAACCTGTTCCCCTTCCATCCACACAAGCAATTATATAGCCTTTCTCACTCAACATACGAAACCACATATAATCAAAAAAACGAGCCTGAGAATTCAATACCTCTTGCGAACCGGGACCACCATAAACATAGAAAAGCACCGGATATTGTTTTCCCTCCTGCATATTTGTCGGTTTGATTATCCAATAATACAAAGTATCGCCATTATCATTCACAAAACTATCAAATTGCTTGTCCACAATATTGTATTCTCCGAGTTTTTTGTCCAAATCTTCATTGTTTTCAAGTGTTACAAGTATTTTTCCTTTATTGTCGTTTATTGTGTAAATAGTAGGAATTGAAACATTTGAAAAGGATGAAATATAATATTTTCCATTCTTGGAAAATGTTGCGGTATAAATTCCCTGCGTGTTTTTATCAGACAATTGCTCCAACTTTTTTCCGTTAAAGTTTATCCTCAAAAGTTCTCTGTTGTAGCTAAAAGACTTGGCAGCAGTGTAATATATTTGTTTGTTGTTTTCATCTATGTAGCAAATATTATCAACATCATAATTGCCCGATGTTATAGGAGTTACCTTGCCATTTTCTATATTTACCATATAAAGATTCATATAACCATTTCGCTCTGAGCGTACTATAACATTTTTCTTATCTTTTAGAAAAGTAACAAAATCCGGTTGCTCTATATAACAATCGTCCTTATCTTCAAAAATCACACGTTTTTGCAAAGTGTTGGTATTTACAAGATAAAGTTTGTAATCGTTTTGGTGTCTGTTTAGAAATGTTACACACAGAGTATTGTCCTCCCTGGTCCACTGCATTCTCGGATAATAAGTATCCTGATAATCATTATCGGAAATGTTTAGTTTGGTATTTTTTTGAGTATCAAAATCATAAACAAAAACATCCACCTTTGAATTATCCTCTCCTGCTTTTGGATATTTGTATTTGTAGGCAACAGGATATGTAGAGTCTTGCGGAAACATTGTCATATCATATTCCTTAACTTCGCTTTCATCAAAACGATAGTAGGCTATTTTATTGCCCGCATTGTTCCAAAAGAAGCCCTTTGTTATGGCAAACTCCTCTTCATAAACCCAATCGGTTGTAGCATTTATTATATTGTTGTATTTGCCGTCAAAAGTGATTTGCGTAGTTTTGTCGGTATTCAAATCAAAGCAATACAAATTGTTTCCAAAAACATAAGCAACCTTGTCATTTTTTGGAGAAAACTCGGCAAGCCTTATTTTTTTATCGGCAATTTTTTTTATGCTTTTATCCTTTATATTATACAAATAATAATCTGCAACAAAAGAATGTCTGTAAATAAACACGGAATTTGCAGCCAGCAACACTTTTTCATTATCATTGCTTATGGAATAATCGCTTATAATGGTATTTTTATCCAATCCAAGCGTGGAAAAATCTATGTAATACCCCAATTTTTTCCCTGTGGCATACTCATATTTTTCTATACCAAAACGAGTAAGAATACAGTAGTGTTCTCCATCGGCAAGAGAGCGTATCTCACTTATTGCTTTGGGTCTGAATGTATAGTCTTTCCAAATATCTTCAACTGTTATGTTTTTTTGTGCATAAAGAACGATTACTCCCAAAAGAGCAAAGGCAAACAAACATATTTTTTTCATTATTTATTGCGTTTTTTTATTTCGGAATTATTATTTAAAATTCTACTCCATAAGATTATCTATAAGAATATCCTTATACTTCAACAAAGGGTCAATATTCTTTCTTTCCTCAGGGAAAAGGGTTTTAATCACCCAACGGTCTATTTCGTCAGAATTTCTATATTTATTCAAAGCCAAACGATGAACAAACTCAGTATAATAAAGCCCCCAAGTAGTTTTTTCGTGCGCCCTGTAATAAGTTTGTAAAGCGGATTTGTATTCTTGCTTTATGTATCCTTTTTTGTCATATATCGGGGTATGTTCCAAGCCCTTGGTTACAACAAATGAAAGTTTTTCTATTTCTCTTGTAACCAAATCATTGCGAATAAAATCAGGGTTCTTGTCCAACAACTCGTCTCTCCACTGTATGCGTTTGAAAACATCGCTGAGTTTTATGGACAATTCAGCATGCCAATACGTAGGAAAATCATGCTCGTCTATCCAACCTCCGCGATAATATGCATACAAATCGGTTAAATAACCTTTTAATTGATTATAAAGATATGAAGGCACCACTTCCATAGCGTAAGAAGTATCCTCATAGGACATAATTCTGTAACCATATTTAGAGTATTCTTTTTCAAAACGCTTCATACCCGAACGAATACCACTTATAACCTCTATATCATTGATTTTCAAAGCACGAATTTGTTCATCAGACCAAGTTTTGTGCAAGGTGTTTGTTTTATCCTCACAAGAAAGTTCGTGGTAAAAATACAAAAGTTGATAAGCCCAATCGGCACATTCTTTGTCATTTTTAAATTCTGCCTTAAAAAGATTTACGGCTTTATGTATTACATCCCTTTCAGAAAAAGGCAACTTGGACAAATCTTGGGCAAATTTTGTCATCTTGGCATCGTCCAAGAACTCCGTATTCTGAGCCTGTCCCATCAAACAAATGAAAACAAACAAGGCAAAAAATATATTTTTCATTACTATACTTTTTTACATATAAATATAACAAGTTGCAAAGTTAAGAAAAAAACAATAAACGCTTTCAAACTTGATAAGAAAAGTTTGTAAAAAATACAGACTTTCCACAGAAAAAACAATAAACAAACAAAGTCCTTATAATATCTCAACTTATCACAACTCATTATACCCCCAAGAAAAAATAACGGATTTGCCCTTATAAAACACCCAACGGGTGTGGCTTTGCCCTATAAAAACAGGCTAAAACTGAGCCAAAAAATATTTTTTCGGGAAATTTAATTGATGGGTACTAAAAAGTCAAAAATAAAGGTGCTACTATTGATTATCAACGAGTTAACATTTTTCGAGGGGTCAAAATCGGGCAAAAATGGTGGTTTTCAGCGTTTTCGAGCGGTTTTTTAAGGAAAAAATTTTTTCTTTGCCCGTTTTGTGAAAATGAATCGGCGATTCATTTCG
>CAZITO010000057.1:0-15320 GCA_964542225.1 uncultured Bacteroidaceae bacterium
AATTTATTTTGTAACTTATTGATAATCAGTAAACCGATTTTGCCGTTTTTTACCTCTTTTTGATAGGTTAGCATAAGTTAAAATAAGGCACACTCTGAGAGTGAAACTGGCTGTGCCTGTGTTTAGCTGTTACATAGAATTAATGCAAATAAAAGTTTTTTTATAACAATTGAATATTTGGTAATCACTAAATTTTCACCACAAAAATATATAACATTTAAATACTAACCGATATTTTATATAGGAAATAAAAGTAGTAAGGTTAGGTGTTTTTGTTGTAATTTTGCAGCAGGTGAAGTAAGAAAATAAAAATCTATTATGTTTGATAGAAATACTAAAATATACATAGCAGGACATAAAGGCTTGGTGGGGTCTGCCATTTGGAATAATTTGTGGCAAAGAGGTTATCAAAATCTGATAGGCAAAACACACAAGGAGTTAGACTTGATGGATAGACAAAAAGTAAAAGAATTTTTTGATAAACAAAAGCCGGAAATAGTGATATTGGCTGCCGCACATGTAGGTGGTATAATGGCAAACTCTCTTTATAGGGCAGATTTTATTTATAACAATTTGCAGATACAGCAAAACGTTATTGGAGAGAGTTTTAACCATAAGGTAAAGAAACTTCTCTTTCTTGGCAGTACTTGTATTTATCCTCGTATGGCAACTCAACCTATAAAAGAAACAGAACTTCTCACCAACACATTGGAATACACCAATGAACCTTATGCAATAGCAAAAATAGCAGGCTTAAAAATGTGTGAAAGTTTCTCTTTGCAATATGGATGCAATTACATAGCCGTTATGCCTACCAATCTTTATGGCTACAACGATAATTTTAATTTGGAAACTTCTCACGTATTGCCGGCAATGATTAGAAAGGTTTTTCTTGCCAAGTGTTTATCGGAAAATAATTGGGAACTTATAAACAAAGACCTTGACAAACGTCCGATAGAAAACATAACAGGACAAAATTCTCAAACTGAAATAATAAACATACTTAACAAATATGGCATAACAAAAGAAAATCTGACTCTTTGGGGTAGCGGTAAGGTATTAAGGGAGTTTCTTTGGAGCGAAGATATGGCCGATGCAAGCGTGTATATTTTGCTAAATGTGGATTTCAAAGACACCTATAAACAAGGAGAAAAACAAATAAGAAATTGCCATATCAACATAGGTACGGGAAAGGAAGTAACGATAAAGGATTTGGCGGAAAAAATAAAGAAAGAAATAGATTACGCAGGAGAGATTCTTTGGGATGAGAGGTTTCCGGATGGCACTCCAAGGAAACTAACCGATGTAAGCAAATTGCATTCTTTGGGATGGAAACACAAAATAGAATTGCAAGAAGGAATACATCTGTTGACGCAATGGTATAAAAACACTTTATAAAAATGGAAAAACATAGTTTGAGTATTGATTACGAAATTTTGCAACCGGAAGAACTATCAGCAAAAGACCGGGAACTATTGGAAAAAGCAAAAATGGAGTTAAAAAATTCTTACTCTCCTTATTCTCATTTCAAAGTCGCTTGTGCTGTAAGAACTATTTCGGACAAAATTTTTGTAGGTTGTAATCAGGAAAATATTGCCTACCCTTCGGGGTTGTGTGCAGAGCGAACAGCACTTTTTTCACTCGGAGCAGAAAAAGAAAAACCTCAGACCTTATTCATAGTAGCTCAAAACGAAAAAGATGAACTCTCAACTGCATTTCCCTGTGGTGCATGCAGACAAGTGATGGCAGAATTTCAAAACTCTATAGCCAAACAAGATATAAAAATAATGATACTTACCAAGGACAACAGAGTACTTTGTTTCAATAATGTAGATAGTCTTTTGCCCTTTTCTTTTGATTTCTAAAATACTTACACTTCACTATACGCGAGAATCAACAGAATTATAACCTCTTATCAAACCTCTATCGGCTTTCTCCATAAAAGTGGCTATTATGTTGGTAAATTTTGTTTGTTTCAAGGCTTTAACCTCTTCCAATGCTCTGCTATACAAAAGCCCGCTTTGAAAAACTATTCTGTATATTGACTGTATTTCGTTTATTTCCTCCTGAGTAAAACCTCGTCTGTGCAATCCTACAGAATTAACTCCGCAATAAGAAACGGGAAACTTTCCCACCTTAACAAAGGGAGGTATATCCTTATCAACCAAAGAGCCTCCCGCAAGTATGGCATGTTGTCCTACATGAACAAATTGATGTATAGCAGTCATTCCTCCTGTTATTACATAGTCCTCTATGGTTATATGCCCTGCAAGATTAGTATTATTGGCCAAAACGCAGTTATTTCCCACCACACAATCGTGTGCCACATGAACATAAGCCATTATAAGATTATTATCTCCTATAACGGTTTTCCCACTTGCAGCAGTACCTCTGTTTATGGTTGCATATTCTCTTATGGTATTATTGTTTCCTATTTCAACAGTAGTATATTCTCCATCAAATTTCAAATCTTGTGGTATTGCTCCTATACTTGCTCCCGGAAAAACTCTGCAGTTATTGCCCATTCTTACTCCCGGAAAAATAACCGCTCCTGCTCCTATGGTACAATCGTCTCCTATTACTACATCTTCATAGATAACGGCAAAAGGCTCTATCTTAACATTTTTGCCCAATTTTGCCTTATCACTCAAAAAATACATATTTTCCATGCCAAACAATATCTTTATTGTATTCTTTCAACTTATGCTTTGGTAACCATAGCCATCAAAACAGCCTCAACACAAACAGTGTTACCAACATAAGCAATACCTTTCATTTTTACAATACCTCGCCTTATAGGTTCTATCAAAGAAAGTTTCATCAAAAGAGTATCACCAGGTACCACTTTGTGCCTGAATTTTACTTCCTCAAACTTCATAAAGTAAGTATTATACTTTTCTCCGTCCTTGATATTGCTCAAAACTAACAAGCCCCCCGTTTGTCCTAAGGCTTCCACAATAAGAACCCCCGGCATTACAGGTTCATCAGGGAAATGTCCATTAAAGAAATCCTCATTGGCAGTAACATTTTTTAGTCCAACAACATAGTCTTCTCCCACTTCTATAATTTTGTCCACTAACAACATAGGGAAACGATGAGGTAAGCGTTTTCTTATCTCCATTACATCAAATACAGGAGGTTTAGTAGGGTCATAAATAGGTAAAACATTCTGATTTTCCATAGCATTCTTTAGTTTTTTTGCAAAAATTTTGTTATTTGTATGACCGGGACGTTTAACGATAAAATGTCCCTCTATATTCATTCCCGCAAGAGAAATATCTCCAATAAAGTCCACTAATTTGTGTCTTGCAGGTTCGTTATCAAAATTAAGTTGAATATTGTTTAATAAGCCTCTTTCTACTTTGATATCAGCAGTGTTTTTATTGAATATGGTTGCTATCTTTTCTTGCAAATCTTTTTCCAAAACCTTGTCAACAAAAATGATAGCATTACTCAAATCACCACCCTTTATAAGATTGTGTTGTACAAGAGGCAATATTTCAGACAAAAATACAAATGTCCTACAAGGAGAAAAATCTTTTTTAAAATCCTTTAAATCCTTCATCTCTGCCATTTGAGTGCCTATGAGAGAAGAATCAAAATCAATAACACAACTTACCGAAAACTTATCAGAAGGCAAAGCCCAATACTCACTCTTGCCATCTTCGGACACAATGTGTAAAGGTTGGGTAATTTTATAAATCTTTTTATTCTTTTCTTGCTCTACGACTTCGGCTTTTTCCAAAAGTTCTACCCAATATTTTGCACTTCCGTCCAATATAGGCAACTCCTCGCAAGAGACTTCTATTTCAATATTATCTATTTCAAAAGCCCTTAAGGCTGCCATCAAATGCTCTATGGTAGAAAGGCTTACGCCATTTTTCTCTATGGTGGTATTTCTTGAGGTTTGACCTGTCAAATCACAATCTGCCTTTAATACAGGTTTATCTTCCAAATCCACTCGTTTGAAATATACTCCTGTATCTACATCAGATGGTTTTAAGGTTACTTTGGACAATTTTCCACTATGTAATCCTCTGCCCTCTATACTAACAATATCCTTTATACTCCTTTGACTCTCCATAACGGGTGCAAAGTTACTAACTTTTTTTAATATTGTGAGTAAATTTGTGCATAAGTTTAAAAATTGCTGTGTTAACCAACAGAATAATTGCAAAATACTCCAATGATATGGTTGGGCAAACCATTAACAATCATAATCACTTCCAAATATTTCTTTTGTATCAAGTTGGCGTATTTTTATAAAATAACTTATCTTTGCAATGTAAATTTGAGTTATGCTTATCCAAAAGAATAAAAATTGCAATAATCAAGTTAGCAAACTATTGTCCGTTATGGCATTGTTGATATTTGTCAATTTGCTTTACGGACAAGGTGTGGATAAAGATTTTGAGATTATTCAACAGCAACAACTGAAAGAAAAGCAGGAAACCAATATGTTTAAAGTGTTGTGGGAGGATTATTGGAGTAACGAAGCAAACAGACCTCAAAAAAGAGAGTGTTACATAACTTATTCCAAAATGTTTTTCCAAAGCCTTTATTCTCAAATAACCGCTCCTTTGGGTTATGTGGTATACTACATTTTTAGAAAGCCCATAACTCATAGAATAGAAAACCTTTACAAAGAAAAACAATTAGGTAATATAGACAACATAGGCAAAGATATTTTGCAAGGAAATATTACGAAAGAGGAATTAAAGGAAACTTTAAAATTATATTATGATATATGGCTTTACGGTGATACCGACGACCCTCTTGTTAGCGGAGGAGTCCCAAAGGACTATAAAACAAATCTCCCCATGTCTGTCAGACGTTGGATGTACTGCGGTGTGCGAAACCCAAGATGGAATGCTACTTATTTGAATTGTTATAGTGATACAATAATGGAAATACGTACGACTTTGGATAATAGACAAGACATTGTAACTCATAATTATGGAACAGGAGACACAAAATTAGGCAATTGGCTCAGATGGTATATAGACAAGCAAGGAAAATGGTGGTTCTTTTATGAAAATACAAAACAGACAGGGAAAAATAAAGGCAAACTTTTTTATTTTGGTGCAGTAGGGTTAAGTAATAAGAAAGATGGAACGCAGGGAAAAAAGAGTAAAAAAAGCAGATTTGAATTTTCTCTAAACAGAGAGGTAAGCATAGATTAAAAAACTAATGAGAAAAATAAGTTATGGCGGAAGAAGTAAATTATAAAAAGAATTTTTGTGAGAAGTATTTTGAAGAAGGTACTTGGGAATTGGATGTGTTAAACGAAGTGGATGTATTGCTGAAAGACCAAAGCGGCAATAAACTTTTGTATATAGAGGCAAAATATCAAATCACTACTCTTGCAGAACATAGGCAGGCATTGGCACAAGTTATTTTGACCAATAAAAAACAAGAGGCAATACTTTCTTATGTGGCTTTGATTTATAAGAACAGAAACGAGGACGATGTTTTGGAACTCATTGACTGCTCGGAAGATGCTGTTATGTATAACAATGATTTTAATTGGAAAGTGGAAAAACCGAGCAGCCCTTCCAAAGATGCCATTAATCGTATAAATGACAGACTCATAGGAAAGATTTCTCAATATAAAAATGAAGAAATAAAAGAACTATACAAACAGTTAAAACAAGATAAAACCACTCAAATACAAATAAGTGTAAAAAATTTAAGCGTAGTCTATAACCATTGGAAAGATGAAATAAAATTTAATGAACTCATTAGAGACGAACAAGATATTATAAATATTTTTTTGGTTGATACGCTTAACAATGCCAAATATACAGAAAGTGTTTACGATGATGTTTTGGGCAAGATAGAAAAAGACCTTATAAGAGAGGGAACCAAATTGAATAGTTATGCCATTGTGTACAATGGAGATGGAGAACTCGACGGTATAAGATTTCTTTGCTCCCCCGTTTCTTTTTATTATTCTTTTGCAGATAAAAACAAATATGAAAGTTTTTGGAAAAAATATAAGCGACCACCAGTTAAAGAAGAGTTTTTAAAAATACTTGAACATTCTTCTTTGCTTTATTCTGATAAGTATAGAAGGGATACAGGCGGAGAATATACCCCAACTTGTTTTGTGGAAAAACAAAACGAAATACTCGCTAAATACTATAACATGGATGAATTCATTGTTATGGACCCTTGTTGTGGTGTAGGCAATTTGGAGAATCAGTTTGGCAAAGAGTACAAACAATATTGTTATCTTTCCACTTTGGAGCAAATAGATGTGGACACTTGTTTTATAAAAGGGTTTAATAATGTTGTCAAATATGATTATTTCTCAAGTAAGCAACAACCGTATTGGAAGTATAAGGGACAAACTCTCTCCATTAATGAAATATGTATGAGAGAAAACCGCAAATTGATGGTTGTTATGAATCCTCCTTATCAAAACAAAAAAGAGTTTGATAACAATCTTGCCATAGAGTTTTTTAATAAGGTAGTACAACTCAAACCACAGGTTATAGTGTTTTATTATATGACGGAAAGTTTTCTCAGAGAAGAAATTGATAACTATATTAAATCGGATTATGGCATTGTCTCTCATATTTTTTCAAATGCAAAAACTACTTTTGGTCTTTCTACTTGGCCGATAAGTATGGTGATTTTTGATAAGGACAATTCAAATAAAGTTAATAAAGAAATAATAAAAGCAGATAGATATGAGTACAATAAAAAAGATAATAGGTTAGATTATATACAAACTTATATTTATAATAATTCAAAACCGAATCTTTTCAAAGAAATGCAACAAGTCGTAAAAGACAACCAAAAAGGTATGACTTTGGGTAATTTTAGTTACATTCATAGTTGTATAAATTTAACAAATAAGGTTTCAAAAAATCAAAATCGTATAACAACTCAAAACCTAAAATATTGTTTGCTTTCAAAGGGACTTTGTTTTAATACGGATGCCAAATATTTTGAGTGGAATGACTATGTTTATAAAGGAAAAATAAAAAAAATCTCAGATGAATTGTTTTCCGATGCTATAATGTTCTCTGTATTTTTTAAAGGCTGCGCTTTTACAAACAAGGGGCAAAATAACTATATCATGCCTTTTACTTCTGATGAATTGCAATGTCCTAACAATGCTCTAAATGTCCTTTTTCCTCAAGATTATAAAGGAGATGTAGAAGATAATATAGACGAGCAACCTTTTGATTTTAGAATTTTTTTTCATTCCTTTAAATATTCCTCAGAGGCAATGAATTTGTATAACTCGGCTCTAAAAGTTTTTAAATATTATCATAATAACAACGATTATCAAAACAAAGATTGGAACGATGGTTTTTACGATATCACCAATGCAATTATGGGTAAGGATAATCATAATTTTGAACTTTTAGATACGGATACAAGAATAGTAAAAACCAAAACAACCAAAGGCACAAGAGGGTTTGGAAGAAATACCATCAGACAAGTTGTTGCAGAGGAGTATTTACCAATTTTTGAGGAGTTCTTTGATGCAAGAGATATTTTGGCAAAAAAGATAAACAAGCAACTCGTGGAGCAAGAAATTCTACTTTGGGAGAGAGAAAATATATACTAATACAAAAAGAGGAGCAAAGATTACTTTACTCCTCTTTTTCCTTTTTATTATTATGGAAATAATTATTTGTCCATTATTTCATTTAATACATTGTTATATACATGCTTATATTGTTTGATGGTGCCAAAATGCTCGTCATCTACAATAATATCGCCATCGGTAACCTTTCCTATTGCAAGACAAGGAATATTTTCTTTATTTAGTAAAGTTATAAAATCATTATACTTGTCCTCGTCTATGGTAACAACTATACGCGATTGGCTTTCTCCAAACAAGAAAGAGTCCAAACGAACCTCAGTATCAGATAAAATATTGAAACCATAATCCCTGTGCATTGCACTCTCAATAAGATTCATAAACAAACCTCCATCACTAACATCATGCGCAGATTCTATATATCCCTTTCTTATCAAGTTTTTAACCACTTGTTGCAAAGCAAACTCTTTATCCATATCAAAATAAGGTACAGGTGAAAGTTTTACTTTGCAATAGTTATAAAGGTATTCCGAAGAATTGATATCGTCCTTTATTTCTCCCAAAAGATAAATTGTTGCTCCTTTGCGTTTGAAATCCAATGAGGTTTGGTATTTCTTGTCCACAGTTCCTATCATACCTATAACAGGAGAAGGCATTACGGCTTCAACAACTCCGTTGATGGAGGCTTGATTGTAAAAACTTACATTTCCTCCCGTAACAGGTGTAGAGAATTTTTTACAAGCCTCTCCCATACCTTGTACTGCGTTGACAAACTGCCAATAAGTTTCCGGTTTGTATGGATTACCAAAATTACAACAATTAGTAACTGCCAAAGGTTCTCCACCCGAGCAAACAATATTACGAGCAGCCTCCGCAACGGCTATTTCTGTACCGATAAATGGGTCAGAATAAACATAACGAGAATTGCAATCACAAGTCATAGCAATGCCGTTTTGACAACCCTTTATATTTGCTATACCGGCATCGGCAGGAGCATTGGTAGTCATATTACGAGTACCAACCATAGAATCATACTGCTCTATTACCCAACGTTTAGAGGCAAGATTGGGATTTTTTGTCATCTCTTGGGCAATTTTTTTACACTCTTGCAATGATGGTTCTTTTATGTCAGAAATTTTAAAATCGTGTGTATGTTTGTAATATTCCGGTTCTTTATACTCTCTGTCATATTGAGGAGCGCCTCCGCCAAGTACAAGAGTAGAAGCGGGAACTTGTGTCACCAATTCGCCCTTCCAATAGAAGTAAAGCATATCCTCATCTATCACTTCGCCGATTTTAGCACAATTTAAATCCCATTTTTCAAATATCTTTTCAACCTTATCTTCCTGTCCTTTCTTAGCAACGACAAGCATACGCTCCTGTGATTCTGAAAGAAGTATTTCCCATGCCTCAACATTTTGCTGACGCAATGGTACTTTGCTCAAATCTATTCTCATTCCGCTACCGCCTTTTTCACTCATCTCGGAAGTAGAGCAAATAATACCGGCAGCACCCATATCCTGCATACCAACAATCGCTCCGCTACGACCTAATTCCAAACTTGCCTCCAAAAGCAATTTCTCTTGGAATGGGTCGCCAACCTGTATGGAAGGAATATCGTCTGCGGAATTTTCGGTAACATCAGCACTTGCAAAAGTTGCTCCATGTATGCCGTCCTTACCGGTGGCAGAGCCTACAATATAAACAGGATTTCCCGCACCTTTTGCTACGGCAGATATAAGGTCTTCTTTTTTCATAATACCCACACTCATAGCATTGACCAATGGGTTATTCTCAAAACATTCATCAAAGAATACCTCACCTCCCAAAACAGGAACTCCAAAAGAATTGCCATAATGAGAAATGCCGGCAACGGTTCCTTTAAACAAACGTTTGGCATGTTTGCTCTCCAAAGAACCAAAACGTAATGAATTTAATTGTGCTATAGGTCGAGCACCCATTGTAAAGATATCTCTGTTTATACCTCCTACTCCTGTGGCTGCTCCCTGAAAAGGCTCTACGGCACAAGGATGATTATGACTTTCTATTTTGAAAACACACGCTCTACCATCGCCTACATCCACCATACCTGCATTTTCTTCACCGGGAGCAACAAGCATTTGTTTTCCTTCTTTAGGAAGTTTTTTTATCCACTTTATACTATTCTTGTATGAGGCATGCTCCGACCACATCACTGAATAAATACTAAGTTCTGTAAAATTAGGCGTTCTTCCTCCTAAATATTGTTTTATCTGTTCAAACTCCTCATCAAGTAACCCCAATTTATGAGCAGTTTCCAAATTAACTTCTTCAGTCTTTATCATATCTTTATTTGTATTTTCGCAATTTTCTTTTTTCCAAAACTCTGCTTATGACTGCCTGCAAAAATACAAAAACTTTGCAGACTGACAAAAACTTTACACTGATTATAAATTATTTTCGTAATTTTGTGTGCAAATATTGTATGGTAGTTTATGAAAAGAGTATTTTTTATTTTCAGCATAACAATTTACTTTGTTTCTTTTGCTCAAGACAGTTTGTACAATGAAGCATTGCAAGCCATAAATCAACAAAAATGGTTTGAGGCTGAACATCTTTTACGTAAAGCCATAGATAAGGGAGAAAACAAATTGAAATGTTCTTATGAGTTGGCTTGGACATACTATTGCAACAACGAATTTGACAAAACAATAGAAGTATTGACTCCTTTCTTGGAAGAAAACGCACCGAGTGATATTTATCAACTTTTAGGCAACGCCTATGATGAAAAAGGTAATTCTTATAAAGCCGTAGATATATATACGCTTGGATTGAAAAAATATCCCAAAGAAGGCAACCTGCATTTGGAACTTGGCAATATTAAATACAAAGAAGGAAATTATAGAGAAGCATTGTATTGGTACGAAAAGGGTATAGAAGTAGACCCTCTGTATGCTTCCAACTATTATAGAGCGGCAAAAGTTTTTTTGATGAGTACGGAAATGGTCTGGGGGATATTGTATGGAGAGATTTTTATGATATTAGAACCTGAAAGTGAAAGAAGCAAAGAATTTTCCAAAAATCTATTTGACGCTTATAAAGAGTGTATCGTTATGGATAAAAACACTCTTAAGGTAAATTTCAACAATGATATAATTGTATATTCTGATTCTTTTGAGAGAAAAAATGTTTTTCCTCAAGTGTTTGACAATCTTATGCAAAAATCATTTAGAGGTAAAAGTTTTATCAACATATCAAATCTTATAGAGGGACGCAAAAAATTTATCACTCTGCTTTATAGGGAGGAGAAAGATTTTGACAACCCATTATTTCAATACCAAAAAGATTTGATAGACAAGGGGTTGTTTGAAGCCTATAACTATTATTTGTTTGCATACGGAAACACCAAAGAAAGTTCTTCTTGGATAAATTCTCATAAAACCCAATGGAATAAACTCATAAAGTATTTGGAGAATAATTCTATAAAACTTTCAACTCAAAATTATTTTTCACGCTACAATATGGAATAGGCATAATATTTAAAAACAAAATAAAAAAATGAGCAAGATAGAGATAAAAAATATGGAATTTTATGGTTATCACGGGTGTTTTGCGGAAGAAAGAAAAATAGGAACACATTTTTCCGTGGATATATCCTTTGAAACGGACAGTTGTTTGGCAGAGCAAACGGATAAAGTGGAAGACACCGTGGATTATTCCAAAGTTTATTTGCTTATTAAGGAAGAGATGCAACAATCTTCTCACCTCTTGGAACACATTGCCCGCAGAATAATAAATAGGGTAAAAAACGAATTTCCAACTATCAACAATATAAACGTAAATGTAAAAAAATTAAATCCTCCTGTTGGTGGCAAAATGGACTATGTGTCGGTGGAGTTATGTGATTAGGTAATAAAATGGTCAGACAAATGAAAAACTTTTTTGCCAATAGACCAATAGTTATACCTCTTATTTTATTGATAATTACAATAATAATTTTTGACCACTTTGCTCCCGTAATATTTTTTCGTAATCACTATATTAAAAACCTGACTAAAAACACCTCTCTTTGCAAGTATGTAATAGAAACAGCACCCAAAACAACCACAAAGGGCAATCACATCGGTTATGTTGCCAATATCATTGCTTTGAAAAACAATACCGAATGGCTAAAAACCAACGGTGAAGTACAAATCTATCTTCCTTTGAGAGATAGTAACAATACAAACTACCCTATTTTGAAAATGGGTGATACCTTAATTGCAAAAGCCAATCTTATTCCTATAAAAAACTTTGATAATTCTTTTGATTATGTCCGATATATGAAACACAAAAGAATATATCACTATACATTTTTGCAGGATTTTACCATAAAGAAACGATATAAAAGCAAAAATATAAGATTGTTGGCTTTTGACATAAATCAAAAACTGAAAAACATATTATCAAAAAGCAATATGGGAAAAGAACAAACAGCCTTGTCCATAGCAATGCTTTTAGGCGATAAAACAACAATGCAAAAAGATACGCGACAAATGTTTAATCATTCCGGTTTGGCTCATATACTTTGTGTCTCCGGTTTGCACGTAATGATAATAGTATCATTTTTTGACTTTTTATTGGGTTTTGTTATCAGCAATAATTTGAAAGGATTTTATTTAAGAAAAATAATTCTAATGCTTTTGACTTGGGCTATAGCCTTTGTAGTTGGTTTGTCTCCTTCTTGTGTCAGAGTGGCTGTCATGTATAGTCTTTTTCTTTTGGCAATGATTTCCAAAAGGGAATATGATAGTATGAATATTTTGTTTGTGTCTGCGTTTATTTTTCTTTTGGTTGACCCTTTGCTTTTGTTTAACATTAGTTTTCAACTTTCTTTTTTAGCCGTATTTGGTATTTTTGCCCTCAAACCTTATATTCTCGACAAACTTAAAAAAATACCTTCTCTTTTTATAAAACCAACAAGTAGATTAAACAATATTTCCAACAATGTTTTGCAAAATATTTCCATCTCCGTTTCTACTCAAATTTGTTGCTTACCCATACTTATATTCAACTTTGGTTATTTTCCTTTGTTTTTTCTTTTAGCCAATTTGTTTGCAATCCCATTGGCTCAAATAATACTTATTTCTATGATAATTTATTTGCCTTTAAGTTTTGTGCCGATGATTAATGTGTTTTTATCAAACATACTAAATTTTGAGTTATCCCTACTCTTATTCATAAGTGAGCAAACAGAAAAACTTAACAGTATATTTTTCTAAATTACAATAAAATAGATATCTACTGCGTTAAAATGAAAAAGAAAAAGAGATATGCAGAGGTTGAAAAAATTCAGTCTGTTTTTGTTGATAATACTTACTTTTTCCAATCTTTTGGCACAAGATACTTTGCAGAGAAAAAGGGTCGCCCTTGTTCTTTCCGGGGGAGGAGCAAAAGGCAGCGCTCACATAGGAGCATTAAAAGTAATAGAAGAAGTAGGCTTACCCATAGATATTATAGTTGGTACTTCTATGGGTGCCTTAATGGGAGGCTTATATTCCATTGGTTACACTGCCGATATGTTAGATTCTTTGGTAAGAGTGCAAGATTGGTCTTTTTTGCTTTCTGACCGTATAGATACCAAAGAACAGGGACTTTTGCAGAGAAAAAGAGAAAATACATATATAGGCTCTGTGGATATCAACCACATGGGCAAATTTGCCTTAGGTAAGCCCGGATTTATAAAGGGTAAGAACCTTGCAAATCTTTTTTCAAAACTAACCTTGGGTTACCACGATAGTATAGATTTCAATTCATTGCCGATTCCTTTTGCTTGTGTTGCCACAGATATGGTATCTTATTCTGAAGTGGATTTTCATTCGGGCAATTTGGCAACCGCAATGCGAGCCTCTATGAGTATTCCTGCAGTTTTCACTCCCGTCAGACTTGGCGATAAAATATTGGTGGATGGTGGATTGAAAAACAATTTTCCCGTAGATATAGCCAAACAAATGGGGGCTGATATAATTATAGGTGTAACGGTGCAAGATATAGTCAATCGTAAGGCGGAAGATTTTAACTCAACTCTTGCCATTGTCAATCAATTGATGGATGTAAACACCATTGCAAAGTTTGAAGAAAACAAAAATATGTGTGATGTTTTCATTCAAGTAAATGTTGAAGGATATTCGGCGGCGAGTTTTAATGCAGAAGCCATAGATACTTTGATTCAGAGAGGGGAATATGCAACAAGAATACATTTTCAGGAAATGATTGACTTGAAAAAACAATTAAACATGTCCGCTGATTCTTCGGCTCCGAGAATTACTCCTTATCGTATGCTTAATCAAAAAATAAGAATGAAAATAGGAGATGTTACTTTCAACAATATAGATAGCAGGGATGAGCATTATTTGAGAGATAAATTTAATCTTAATACCGGTGGAACAACAACCATAGACTCTATAGAAAAAGTTATGACCTGCCTCAGAAGTACCTTGTTTTACAATGATGTGTCTTATCAAATCAAGTATCAAAAAAAAGGCTATGGCATAGATATAACAAGCGAGGGGAAAAAAACGGCGGAGTTGTTTCTTGGAATAAGATTTGATAACGAAGAGCAAGTATCCATGCAAATGGAAGGTGTCGCTCCCGTCAATTTTTTATTTCCAATGATGTTAAAATCCACTTTGCGTTTGGGAAAAAGAAGTTTATTCCGTTTGGAGTCCGATTTTAATGTTTTGGAGGCTTATTCTTTAAGTTTATCATATATTTTTAGACATCAAGACCTGAATATTTACTACCATGCCGACCGCGACCTTAACCCCGACTATAACCAACATCAGATAAACTTTTCTTTTGCAAACATAAACCTAAGAAACTTCCTTCTCACCACATTTGTGCGTTGGGACTATTTTACTTTTTCAAACTTGTTATATGGTAAAAAATCCCAAACCATTTACCTACCCACACCTCATCTTTGGTCTTATCATGCAAAAATAAGTTATGATAATAGAGACAAAGAATATTTTACTACTTCCGGCGGTTTGCGATATGTGGAGTATGCTTTGTATACAGACAATTTATACCAGTACAATAAACACGCTCCCTTGCATACTTTGGCTTATAAGTTTTTGAAAACATTTGATTTGAGTCGCCGATTTTATCTGACACCTATGATTTACGGTAGGAGTATTTACGGTGATGATATGCCGACAATACTTGCCAATTGTATAGGAGGAGAATATTTTGCTCACTATGTGGAACAACAACTTCCGTTTGCCGGAGTGGATAATTTGGAATTAATAGAAAAAAACTTTGTAGCCTTAGACCTGCAACTAAGAAAACAAATGTGGAAAAACAGTTATTTCACATTGGCGGGAAGTTTGGGCTATAAAGACGACAAAATACAAGAAATGTTTTCCTCATCTCCTCTTTGGGGGGTACGTATGTCTTACAGTTATAACTCTATCATAGGTCCTTTGGGAGCATCCTTAGGTTATTCCAATAGGACGCAGGAACCTTATCTTTTCATCAACATAGGTTACCAATTCTAACGGCTCAGCCTGTTTTATAATGCAGAGCCATAGGCTTTGTAAGACAAGGTTACTTATACTAACCTATCAAAAAATAAAACTAATGGCTTTGCCTTTTATATTAACGTATGCTAACTTATCAAAACAATAAAAAAGCAAAAGAAAGCAATAAAAATCGGTTTACTGAAAATCAATGAGTTACAAAATAAAATTTTGCACGCGTTTGGTCAGGTCTGTTTTTCTTCGTAACTTTGCATAGAGAAATA
>CAZITO010000058.1:0-14690 GCA_964542225.1 uncultured Bacteroidaceae bacterium
TTTATCGAAACGCCGATTCGTCGAAATGAATCGCCGATTCATTTTTATGAAACGGACGAAGAAAAAATTTTTTCCTCAAAAAACCGCTCGAAAACGCTGAAAATCACGATTTTTGCCCGATTTTGACCCCTCAAAAAAGGTTAAGTAATTGATAATCAATAGTAGCAGCCCTATTTTTTACTTTTTAGTAACCATCAATTAAAATTCTCGAAAAAATATTTTTCGGCTCGGGTTTAGCCTGTTTTCATAGGGCAGAGCCGCACCCGTTGGGTGTTTTATAAGGGCATAGCCGCAAGTATAACTTGTTTTATAAGGGCATAGCCGCAAGTATAACTTGTTTTATAAGGGCATAGCCGTTAAAGATTATTCTGTAACAGCTATGCCCTTATAAAACACCCTGTTGGTGAAAATCAGCCTGTGGCTGTGTATTTTTAAATAAATTTGTATCTTTGCAAACCCAATAAACAATAGTGTTTATTGGAATATAGCGTTTGCTATTTGTTCTATTCAGATTGAAACTTCGGAACTTTCAATTGGAAATTTGATAGAGAACAAGACAAGCATTCGCCCGATATGGGTGGGTTATCTTGTGTTCTCTATTGGTTTTCCGAAGACCACAATCTGAGCAAGTGTAACCCACTGCTTTTTTTGTGGTCTTTAATTGTAATTTAGAGAATGGCGTAACGCAACAAAAAAAGGAAAAAAGTTATGCCAAAGAATAGCAATTTGCACAGGGCAGCAAGGGTAAAGAATGATGAATTTTATACTCAGTACCATGATATAGAAAGCGAAGTAAATGCCTATGTAGAATACAACCCAAATGTATTTAAAGACAAGGTAGTGCTTTTGCCGTGCGATGACCCGGAGTGGAGTAATTTTACATTGTTTTTTGCTCAAAAATTCAAGGACTTAGGATTAAAAAAATTGATTTCCACCTCTTTTGCCATAGAAAGCAAAAATTATAAATATGATTATCAGCCCACTTTGTTTGAAACCGAATCTCCCGATTTTGATAAAAACAAAACACGAATAAAAGGCAAAATCTTTATTTTGGAAGAGGACTTAAACAAAGACGGTAAAATAGATTTTAAAGATTTAAAATGGAGATATTTGGAGGGTGATGGTGATTTTCATAGTGCAGAGGTCAAAAACCTAAGAAATCAAGCCGATATTATTATTACCAACCCGCCTTTTTCACTTTTTAGAGAGTTTTTGGCTTGGATTATGGAAGCAGAGAAAAAATTTTTGATAATAGGCAATATGAATGCCATAACATACAAAGAGGTTTTCCCCTTTTTAAAAGGGAATGTTATTTGGTTGGGGGTATTTGGTGGAACAAGAGAGTACATTATGACTACGGGAGAAAAACAGAAAATGGGTAATACCTGTTGGTTTACAAATATGGAGCATGGTAGAAGACATCAACCATTGCAACTTATGAGTATGGAGGATAATTTGAGATTTAGCAGACACAAGGAGATAAAAGAAAAGGGTTATCAAAATTATAATAATTATGATGCCATAGAAGTGCCTTATACCGATGCAATACCAAACGACTACAATGGAGTAATGGGGGTGCCTATAAGTTTTTTGGATAGGTATTGTCCGGAACAATTTGAAATAATCAAATTTAGAAAAGGAAATGATGAAAAAGACCTTAACATTGAAGGAAAATGCCCCTACTTTAGAATTTTGATAAAACAAAAACAAAAATAAAAATAAACATGAAAACAACACTAAAAGAATTTACAATTAAGGAAATTTGCGAAGGATTTGTTTATAATGAATATGAGGGCAAGGGGCTGTTTGGGCTTAACGGCAAACTGACAATTCAGCCCGAATATCAAAGAAATTATATTTATGCCGATGGCAAAAAAGATGTTGCCGTAATAAATTCCGTACTGAAAGGTTACCCTTTGGGACTTATATATTTCAACAAAATAAAAGACAAGGAACACTATGAGGTTTTGGACGGACAACAAAGAATAACCTCTTTGGGAAGATTTTTAACCAAAAAATTTGCCATAGAAATAAACAATATTCCACAATACTTTGACTCCTTAAATAAGGGACAACAAGGATTGATAAACTCAAGCAAATTGCTTGTGTATATTTGTGAGGGTGATGAAAAAGAAATAAAAGAATGGTTTGAAACCATAAATATAGCAGGAATCTCCTTGAATGAACAGGAACTATTGAACGCCATACATTCGGGCGAATTTGTTACAAAACTTAAAGAAGAGTTTTCAAACTCACAAAACACCAATATTCAAAAATGGTCTGCCTATATAAAAGGAGCGGCAAACAGACAGGATTTTCTTTCCGTTGCTTTGGACTGGGTAAGCAAAGGAGAAAAAGAGAAGTATATGGCTACTCACCGCAGAGACAACAATATAGATGAAGTAAAAAACTATTTTAACGCTGTGATAGATTGGGTTAGTAGTGTTTTTATTGATGTACATAGAGAAATGCAAGGCTTGAACTGGGGACAACTTTACGAAACATATCACAACACACCTTATAACTCACAAGAAGTAAAAGAAAAAGTTGACTCTCTTATGGAAGATGTTTGCATAACAAATAAAAAAGGTATTTTTGAATATGTCCTTTCCGATTGTAATGAAGAAAAAAGAAAACTTTTAAATATCAGATTCTTTGATGAAAAAACAAAAAAGGAAGTTTATACCCTCCAAACCAAACAAGCCAGAAAAGACAATACTTCCAACTGCCCCGATTGTATAATGGAAAACGGGGAAAATAAAAACAAGATTTGGAAACTTAATGAAATGGAAGCCGACCACGTAACAGCGTGGAGCAAAGGCGGAGATTCCACAAAGGAAAACTGCCAAATGCTGTGCAAACACCACAACAGATTAAAGGGAAACAATTAAAAAAACGGGGCAACATAGGTTATAAGAACAAGAACCCTATAAAATAATTATAAACTTGTGCTTATAACCTGTGCTAACCTATTTATTTAGAGTTATTCTATGGAATGGTTTTTTGTTTTTTCTTTTAACTGCTGTTGGGAGAAAAAGAGTTTGGGCTTTATGGTTTGCAAAAAAGAGTTTTCCACTTCATCCCTTTCCTCTTGATTGCAAGCCAAAATGCCGGACACTTGCAAAATATTGTTTTCATCCACACAAGCAAATTCCAAATCGCCCTCTTCATTTCTCAACAGGGTATAGCCGTCCAATGTTTCATACCAATGCAGCCTTTCATCGCCTTTAAGAATAAAGGTAAGTATTTTTCCATTGGGCTGGGTGATGGTTATGGGCTTTGTATTGGCAGGAACCGCAAACACATTAAGACACATAGAAAAAGCCAAAACGAAAACAATTATTTTCTTAACTCTTTTCATAATTCCTCAACAAAAAAAAAACTTTTACTCAATAAATCTCTTTTCCCAATAAGGAAAAACATCAGCCAACTCGCCCGAATAATAGAAATCAAAACCTATGGCACCGAAAGTATATATTTTGCCATCAACGGTTATATGCGAGCCTCCACATACGGGATTGGGCTTAGGCTCACTTTGAGAAAAGCCTACATTGAAAAGAGTAAACAATACATCCGGTCTATTGGTTATATCATAACCTGCTTTTTTCCACTGGTTGCGAGTTTGATGCAGAATGCAACCCGTATATATATAGGAATAAGTGTGGTCTCTGTAATTGACAAGCCTTTTTATACGCACGGAATCATCCACATAAGCACTTTCATAATCAAGTATATGCTCATATTTTTCTCCCATATAGAAAGGAGAGGCTTTGTCCTTTAAATTACGCTCCACTTGTGCGGCGGTAAAGTCCTTAATACCATTTACCCCAAAAGAAAACTGACTTTGTACGGAAAGCACCTTGACAGGTCCAAGATATTTTTTATACATTTCTCTTTTGGAATTGAACAAACGTATTTGCTCGCCCACCAAACAACCAACTATCATACGTGGCTCAACACCTGTGATTTTGGCAGCCCTGTTTATGGCGGCAGAGTCTTTGATTATGGACTCTTTCAGAGCTTGCCATTCGGGAGCGTTCATCCAAGTTATCACATTATCGCCATTGCCCTTTATGAAACTATGACCAAAAACCTGTCTTCCTTTGCTCAATTGGTCATTATAGGTTTTATTGTCTTTTAGGTATAACTCGCAGGCTTTTATCATCTGAGACAACTGTACATCGTTTTTGGAATTTCTCAAACCATTGATAATCAATTCTGCATTGTGAGGATAGAGTTTGCCAAGCGCAACAAGTTTCAAATAATCATCGGCTCTGAAAACAAAGTCCTTATTGTTTGTACTTTGCCCTTGCTCATCTTCTCCCACTTTAGCCAAATAACGAGTGTTTCTGTCCACCATACCCCTATTGTTGGTAAGCCCGAGTTCATATATAGCCCAAGCCGAAAAAATACCAAAACCAAAAATGGCAAAACCATATAAAAGCACTCGCCAAACGATTTTTACAGGTTTTTTGTTTATAAAATCCTTAAAATTCATTGCTTTATTTGTTTATAAAATATTGTCTGTTTTTCTGTGAGGAAACTTGGCTTCAAATTCCTCCATACTGATAGCCTCCTCTACGGAATAATCACCGATTTTTGTTCTTCTGAGTTTGTTAAGATAGGCACCGCTTTTCAACTCCAAACCAAAATCTCTCGCTATGGAGCGTATATAAGTACCTTTGGAACAGGATATACGAAAGTCCACCAAAGGTATATCTATTTTTGTTAAATCAAAATCATAAATTTCTATATCTTTTTCGCTTATCTCGGGCGAAATACCTTGTTTTATATATGAGTATGCCCTTTTACCATCTATTTTTATGGCAGAATAAACAGGAGGCACCTGCTTTTGTTTGCCTATGAAAGTTTGAGCGGTGGATGTTAATAACTCTTTGTTTATATGTTGCAAAGGAAAGATTTCATTTACAGGCTGTTCTCTATCATAACTCAAAGTAGTGGCTCCAAGTGTGAAAGAGCCTGTATATTCTTTTTTCAATTGTTGAAACTCCTCTATCTTTTTTGTATATTTTCCTACACAAATTATCAACAGCCCCGTAGCCAAAGGGTCTAAGGTACCGGCATGACCTATTTTAAATTTCTTTTCTCCGGTGTGCTTGGTGAGTATATACTTCATTTTCTTCACTACCTGAAAAGAAGTCCAAGTATAAGGCTTATCTATAAGAAAAAAAGTTCCTTCCTTTAAATCCATAAAAATTATACCGCTATATCGCTACTAACCACCCCACAAAGAAATAGAATTATCATAAGCACTCCAGCAAAAATTCTATAATAACCAAAGGCTTTGAAACCATATTTGGTAAGGAAATTAATAAAAAATTTGATAGCCAAAATCGCAACTACAAAAGCCACAACATTACCCACTATCAAAATATTCAATTTGTCCATAAGCAACTCTCTGCCCGAGGGCTCAAGGAAAAGTTTCAAAAGTTTGTAGCCACTCGCCGCCGCCATTGTCGGCACAGCCAAAAAGAAAGAAAATTCGGCTGCGGTTTTTCTACTAAGTTTTTGACCCATACCGCCCACTATTGTTGCCATTGAGCGAGAAACACCCGGTATCATGGCAATACACTGACAAAGACCTATCATAAAACTCTTTTTATAGGTTATGGTCTGGTCTTCTGATGGGTGGTTAAACCATTTGTCCACAAACAACATAAATATACCTCCCAAAACCAAAACTATGGCAATAACCAAAGGAGTCTCCAACAAACTATCTATGTAATCGGATAACAAAAGTCCAAAAACAGCAGCAGGAATAAAAGCCGTCAACAACTTCCAATAAAAACTCCAACTCTGCAAAAACCTCCTCCAATATATCACAAGAACGGAAAGAATTGCTCCAAACTGAATACAAACCGTAAACATTTTTACAAATTCATCACTCTTTACCCCCAATATGGCTTGAGTAAGTATCATATGACCCGTAGAAGAGACAGGCAAAAACTCTGTCAAACCCTCTACTATGGCAATAATAATCGCTTGAATCGTATCCATAAAAATTTAATAACTATTCTGTTTGTTTTGTTTTGGATTTTTTCATTATGGCATATACTTCTATAACCAAACCTCCCACAATAAGAATAGGGGCAACAACCAATCGCCTCGTATTAAACAAAGCATAGTTAAACTCATCGGGCGAAGAAGAACCACCACCAACAAGTAAAATATAACCAAGTATAAGTACAACGACACCCACTATCATCCAAATATAATTTTCTTTTCCAAAGGCGAAACGAAACTCGGGTGTAGTTTCCTTAAAACCTTTTTTTGATGCAATGCCTTTCGTAGCCATATTGTGTTTCTAATTATATAGTTTATAATTCTTTAAATTCATATTTCTTATTACCGCAACATAGGAGAAAATAAAACTCAAAACCACTCCTATTATTACCACACTTATAGCGAGCAATATATATACGTCGTAATAAGGACTTAAATCGGGACGATTCAATAAATTGTATATCCATATCATAACTCCCGCAATCAAAACATCTGCCATCAAACCTCCCCACAAACCAAGCCACACTCCTTTTACAAGGAAAGGACGGCGTATATAAGAGCCCTTTGCTCCAACGAGTTGCATACTGCGAATAAGCAATTTTTTTGTCCTAATGGTTAAAACTATGGTATGATTTATAAGCGTGATACATATAAATACCAAGGAAAGCAAAATTATTATAACCAAATAACTTGCGTTGTAATAGACTGTATTGATTTTGTTTATTATATCGTCTCTATAGTCCACCATTTCCACCTCAGGCTTTGCTTCTATGGTGCGAATAAATTGTTTTATTTGCTTTACTTTCATTGCTTTGGCTTTAAGATGCACTTCCAAAGAAGGACTATAAGGATTATATCCTTGCAAAACATCCAAATGAGTTTCTCCCAAATCCTTATTCATCATTGCGGTTACCTCTTGCAAAGAATGATAATCAACACTTTTGACAACATTATTTTTTGATATTTCTTCTTTCATTGCCTGCCCCTGCTCTTCTGAAGTGGTTGGCAACAAATAAACCGTAAAGGAAATATTTTCTTTTATCTCATTACTCAATGCCCATATATGAAAAGAAAACAAACTCATAAAAGCCAATATAAACAACACCAAAGCAATACTGAGTGCCGTGGAAAAATTGGCTGTAAACATTCTGCCCTTAGAACTCCTGTTTTTCTTTTCATTCATAACTTCTACATATTGAATTACAAGTTGCAAAAGTATAAAAAAAATTTCTTATTGGGAAATATAACATATTTTTTTCATAATGAGTTTACTTTTGTTACACACAACGGGCTAAAATTATGGTACAGTTTTCAGCCTGCTTCATAGAGCAAAACGTATAAAAAATGTAACGGCTTTGTAATACAAAACAAAAACAGACTAAACTTAATGGACTACCAAAAACAGTATTGTGAATATGAGGTTAAGTGTTTTTTTTGTAAAAGAAATTGAAAGTTTAAATTTTATTTCTATTTTTGCAGAAAATATTACAACACAAAAAACGTATAAAATCATGGCAAAAGTAGCAATAAATGGATTTGGACGTATAGGTAGAGTATCGTTCAGAAATATGCAGAAAAAACAAAATATAGAAATTGTTGCAATAAACGACCTTACGGATGCTGCAACATTGGCTCACCTTTTGAAATACGACTCTGTTCATGGCAAATTTCAAGGAGAAGTTTCCTCTGACGGAGAATATTTGGTTGTCAATGGCAAACGTATCAGAGTTTATGCCGAGAGGGACCCTGAAAATCTTCCTTGGAAAGAACTTGGCATAGACATAATAATAGAGTCAACAGGATTGTTCAAAACAAGAGAACTGATGACCAAGCACATAAAAGCAGGTGCTAAAAAAGTTATCTTAACCGTACCTGCAGCAAAGGCTGACGATGTTGATGCTACTGTTGTACTTGGAGTTAATGACAAAATACTTAACAAAGATATTACATTTGTAAGCAACGCTTCTTGTACAACCAATTGTTTGGCACCGGTTGCAAAGGTTTTGAATGATAAATTTGGTATAAAAAGAGGACAAATGAATACTATTCACTCTTACACCAATGACCAAAGAATCCTTGACCTTCCACACAAAGACCTTAGAAGAGCAAGAGCAGCGGCTTGCAGTATCATACCAACCTCCACAGGAGCAGCCAAAGCCGTAGGTTTGGTTATACCTGAATTGGCTGGCAAATTGGACGGTATTTCTATGCGTGTGCCTACTCCTGATGGTTCTGTTGTGGATTTGACGGTTGAACTTAATTGCAACGTAACCAAAGAGCAAGTAAACGCTGCAATCAAAGAAGCCGCTGAAGGTCCAATGAAAGGCATACTTGAATATTCGGAAGAAGACCTTGTTTCAATAGACATAGTGGACAATCCTCATTCTTCCATATTTGACTCCAAACTTACTATGGTTATGGACGGCAATTTCGTTAAAGTTGTTTCTTGGTATGACAACGAAAACGGATATTCCAACCGAGTTTGTGATTTGGCAGAAAAATTGGCAAATCTTCTGTAAAAGAAAATTTTATGTTATTAATGTATATAATGAAAACGGGACGTGCCAAATGTGTATGTCCCGTTTTTTTATTTGTATGAAGATATAACTACTTTTCTAATTTGTCCAATATTTTTCTTACTTGTTTTACTTTGCTTGCATCGGCTGTAACTATGGAGTATTCATCCATATATTTGTTACCCATAGAAACATTGTTTTGACGAAATATCATATTACTCTCCACTGTTTTTTTTGCTGAAAAATGAAAGTTATTTATTTTTGATTGCAAATAAATTTCCTCCACATTTTGAGCATTAACACCGCTTGCCGCCATAATTTCTATTTGATTGCCATATTTTTTTTGAGCATTTGCTATGTTTTTTATTCCCTCTAAGGCTGTGTTTTTTTGCCCAGAAGTAAGCACCCTGTTACACCCACAAGTTATTATATCCTCAAAAGCCTTATCATAATCATTAGTCATATCCACTGCCCTATGAAAACAAACTTCAAGCGGTCGGGCTATTTTGACCAATTGAGCAACTCTTTCCACATCCACATTACCCTCAGGCAACAACAAGCCAAGTACAACCCCCTTAACTCCTACCCTTTTGCAAAGTTGTATATTTTCTTTCATAAGAGAAAATTCCAAATCACTGTAAAGAAAATCTCCACCTCTTGGTCGTATCATTACCATGATATCTATTTTCAATTTTTCTTTGGCATAAACTATTGTTGCATAATCAGGGGTAATACCTCCTTCAACAAGATTGGCACACAACTCCACTCTATTTGCTCCTCCCTTTTGAGCCTCCAAACAAGAAGCAATGGAGTCTACACATATTTCAAGATGTTTTTTTTGCATAAATGAATAATTCGTATTAATATTTATGTTTATTAAGTACAACGTTTTTTATCAATGTTTAGTACAGAATGTAATTTTATAAAAATTTTTATAGATTACCTTATTTATAAGTTGGCATAAGTTTGAGATATAAAAAAGGTATCAGCCTACTATTTTGAGTTTTTATTTGTTTGAGCAAAAAAAACTATGTAAATTTGCAAAATAAAATAAGACCTTAGTCATACTTAGTAGGTAGCAGAAAAATGAAAAACATACTTTTGATTTATACGGGTGGCACCATTGGTATGGTAAAAGACGATAAAACAGGTGCTTTGCGTCCTTTTGATATGCAAAAAATATATGAGGTTCTGCCTATTCTTCATAAATTAGATTGCAATATAGATACATTTCAATTTGACCCCATTATAGACTCTTCGGATATGAATGCGGAGGTCTGGTTGAAACTTGCCACTCATATAAAAACACAGTACGATAGGTACGATGGTTTTGTTATATTGCATGGTACTGACACCATGTCTTACACCGCTTCGGCATTAAGTTTTTTATTGGAAAATCTTTCCAAACCCATTATTATCACCGGCTCCCAACTTCCTGTGGGTATGATACGTACAGACGGAAGAGACAATATTATTTCTTCCATAGAAATAGCAGCAAACAACGAGGTGGAAATACCGGAGGTTTGTATTTTCTTTGACAATAAATTGTTTAGAGGCAATCGTACTACAAAAATCAATGCAGAATACTTTGAGGCTTTTTATTCGGGCAATTTGCCTTCTTTGGCAAAGGTGGGCATAAATATTTCCTACAAAAAACATCTTATTTTGCAAAAAAACTCCATGCCTTTAAAGGTATATGACAAACTTTGTAACAACATAGTAATTGCCAAGATTCACCCTGCTATAAGCAAAGATTATTTTGACGCAATAGGTCAAATAAACAATTTGCAGGGTATGATTTTGGAAACATACGGCTCAGGCAATGCCCCTACAAACAAAGATTTTCTTTTGTCTATAGAAAAAATAATAAATAAAGGAATTTGCGTTATGAACGTTACACAATGCAAGGCGGGTAAAGTGGAAATGGGACACTATGAAGCAAGTTATACTCTTAAAGAAATGGGAGTTATAAGCGGAAAAGACATAACAACCGAGGCTGCTTTGACAAAAATGATGTTTGTTTTGGGAAATTTCTCAGATAAAGAGGTGCAAAAACATCTGTTGGAAACCTCCCTAAGAGGTGAAATAAGTATGTAAAACAACAAACTCAAATTCAAAAAAAGAGAAATGGACTATAAAAATATTTTCCGAAGATTTTGCGAGTTAAACGTAATGATTATAGGCGATGTAATGATAGATTCTTACAAATGGGGCAAAGTTGAAAGAATTTCTCCCGAAGCCCCCGTACCTATATGCAGTGTAAACAAAATAGAGAACAGAATGGGAGGTGCCGGCAATGTGGCTTTGAATATAAAAGTATTGGGAGCCACACCTATACTTTGCTCTGTGGTTGGAAAAGATGGTAGCGGAGATACTCTTTTGCAACTTATGAAAGAGGAAAATATGATTACTGACAACATTGTCAAAAGCAATTGCAGACCTACAACCATAAAGACCCGTATCATAGGCAACAATGTCCAAATGCTTAGGGTAGATAACGAGAATACAGATTATTTAAACGAGGAGGAAGAAAATCTTTTGATGGAAAAAATTCTTTCTGTCCTTGATAAACAAAAAATAGATGTAATTATTTTTCAAGATTATGACAAAGGAGTTATAACCAAAAACATAATACAAAAAACCATCAATAAAGCCAAAGAAAAAAATATTCCTACTTGCGTTGACCCAAAACATAGAAACTTTTCCTTATACAAGGAAGTAACTCTTTTCAAACCAAACTTAAAGGAATTGAAAGAAGGACTGAAAATAGAATTTACACTTCCATCTTTGGACAATTTAACGGATGCCGCACTGTTATTGCACGGCAAACAAAGAATAGACAGAATATTTATAACCCTTAGCGAATATGGATTATTCTTTGCCGACTATAGCAAAACAAAGGCAGAAGTCAAACAATTACCTGCAAATGTCAGAAATATAGCAGATGTTTCGGGGGCGGGTGATACGGTGATAAGTGTAGCGAGTCTTTGTTTGGCTCTCAATTTGCCAAATGAGGAAATTGCCAAAATAAGCAATCTTGCGGGAGGTTTGGTTTGTGAATATGTAGGCGTTGTACCAATAGAAAAAGAACGTTTGTATAGAGAATTGTTGGCTATTTAAAAAAAATATTAAGTAAAGAGAGTATATAAAAAACAATAAGGAACTTTAACTATGATGACATCTAACGAAATACGCAAAACTTTTATAGATTATTTTGCAAGCAAAGGGCATACCATAGTACCTTCGGCATCTATGGTAATAAAAAACGACCCTACTCTTTTATTTACCAATGCCGGAATGAATCAATTCAAAGATATTTTTCTTGGCAATGTACAAAAGCCTTACAAACGTGCCGCAGATGCTCAAAAATGTTTGAGAGTAAGTGGAAAACACAATGATTTGGAAGAAGTCGGACATGATACCTATCACCATACAATGTTTGAGATGTTGGGCAATTGGTCGTTTGGCGATTATTTCAAAAAAGAAGCCATAGCCTTTGCTTGGGAATTACTTACAAAGGTATATGGCATAGAGAAAAAAAATCTTTATGTTACATACTTTGGCGGAGATGAAAATGAGGGGTTAAAAGCTGATACCGAGGCTTTGGAATATTGGAAAGAGTGGATAGCAGAAGACCACATTTTAGCAGGCAACAAGCATGATAATTTTTGGGAAATGGGAGAGACAGGTCCTTGTGGCGCTTGCTCGGAAATACATATAGATTTGAGAGCGGAAGAGGAAAAACAAAAAGTAAGCGGTGCAGAACTTGTCAACAAAGACAACCCTCTTGTAATAGAAATATGGAATCTTGTTTTTATGGAAAACAATCGTTTGGCTGACGGTTCTTTGATTCCATTGAAAGAAAAAAACATAGATACCGGCATGGGCTTTGAACGTTTGTGTATGGTATTGCAGGGGAAAAAATCCAATTACGATACAGATGTTTTCCAACCTTTGATACAGGAAATTGCAAAAAAAAGCAATAGCCAATATGGGCAAGAGGAGAAAAAAGATGTAGCCATGCGAGTTATTGCCGACCATTTGAGAGCGGTATCTTTTGCCATTGCCGACGGCTTATTGCCTTCTAATGCAAAGGCCGGTTATGTTATAAGAAGAATTTTAAGACGTGCCATAAGATACGGCTATACATTCCTTTCATTTTCCTCACCTTTTATCTGCGAACTTGTGGATGTACTTGTCAAACAAATGGGAGAACAATACGAGGAATTGAAAAAAAACAAGGACTTGATAAAAAAAGTAATCAAAGAGGAGGAAAGTGCTTTTTTGAAAACTCTTGCCAATGGAATTGTTAAATTTGACAAATATATAGAGGAACACAAGGAAGGGTTGATAAGTGGAGATTTTGCTTTTGAATTGTTTGATACCTATGGATTTCCTGTGGATTTGACGGAATTGATGGCAAAAGAAAAAGGCAGAGCGGTGGATATGCCATCTTTTGAAAACAATTTGCAGAAACAAAAAGAAAGAAGCCGCAATGCGGCCAAAGTGGTTTCTGATGATTGGGTGGAAATCATACCCGATTTTAACAATGTTGAATTTGATGGTTATGATACTTTGACAGAAGAGGTTAAAATAGTAAAATACAGACATATAGAAACAAAAGGAAAATCTCTTTATCAAATAGTTTTAAACAAAACTCCTTTTTATGCCGAGATGGGAGGACAAGTAGGCGATAGTGGTTGGTTAGAAAATTCTGAGGAAAAAATTACGATAATAGACACAAAAAAGGAAAACAATCTTATTCTACACATCAGCCAGCAATTGCCAAAAGATGTAAATCAAACTTTCATCGCACACGTAGATGTCAAAAGAAGAGAAAATATTGAGCGTAACCATACTGCAACCCACCTGTTGCACTTTGCTTTAAGAAAATTATTGGGGTCTTATGTGGAACAAAAGGGGTCTTATGTGGATGATAAAAGATTGCGTTTTGACTTCTCTTGCCCTACCAAACTTACTTTTGAGCAAGTAAAACAAACCGAACAAATGGTAAATATGATGATAAGAGAGGATTTGCCTGCAGACGAACATAGAAATGTACCGATAGAAGAGGCAAAAAAAATGGGGGCTATGGCCTTGTTTGGGGAGAAGTATGGCAACGAGGTAAGAGTTATACGTTTTGGTGAAAGTGTGGAATTATGCGGAGGTACTCATATCAAAAGCACAGGAAAAATAGGGATGTTTAAGATTGTGGGAGAAAGTGCCATTGCCGCAGGAATACGTAGAATAGAGGCCGTAACGGGAGAAGAATTTGAAAATTATCTGTATTTATTGCAAGACAATTTGCAAAAAATAAAATCCTTCTTTGAAGCCTCGCCAGACTTTATAAATTCCATAAAGAAAACAATAGAGGAAAACAATACTTTGAAAAAACAAGTAGAAGAATTTGCAAAACAAGCCGTAGCCGACTTATATAATAAGTTAAAGGAAAAATCAGAAAACATTGGCGGGATAAATTATTTTGAATCCATTCACCCTATGAATGCCGATGCCATGAAGGACTTGGCTTATAGATTCAGAGGAGAATTTAAGGACTTTTGCTTTGTAGGTGTCAATGTGCAAGAGGATAAAATAATGCTTACTCTTATGCTTTCCGATTCTTTGGTGGAAAAGGGCTTGGATGCTGGAAAAATAATAAGAGAAGCCGCTAAATTTATAAAAGGAGGCGGAGGCGGACAAAAATTCTATGCCACAGCGGGAGGTAAAGACCAAGAGGGTATAACCCCGGCACTGCAATATATCAAAGAACAAATAACAAACTTGTAAGTAAAACCAAAGTCATTACAAAGTAGGTTATTTATAAGTTGGCATAAGGCAAAACGCAGTTATATAATGGCTCTGCCTTATCAGACTCATAACAAACTTATGCTAACTTATTTTAACCTATAATACCCCATCAAAAAGGCAAAAAAACTGTAGAATCGGTTTACTGAAAATCAATAAGTTACAAAATAAATTTTTGCACGCGTTTGGTCAGGTCGCAGAATCTTCGTAACTTTGCATAGAGAAGTAACCCTATCACAAAAATCCCATTTTTTATCCTTATAACTACTTGATAATCAATGAAAACAAAACGGCGTTTTATTTTATCGAAACGCCGTTTCGTCGAAATGAATCGGCGATTCATTT
>CAZITO010000059.1:0-14614 GCA_964542225.1 uncultured Bacteroidaceae bacterium
CTTAAAAAACCGCTCGAAAACGCTGAAAATGACAGCCACAGGCTGATTTTAAGCCATTTTTTACCCCTCGAAAAAGGTTAAATAGTTGATTATCAATGGTAGCACCCAAATTTTTGACTTATAAATGGCTATTAATTAAATTTCCCGAAAAAATATTTTTTGGCTCATACTCAGCCTGTTTTCATAAGGGCAAAGCCGCACCCATTGGGTGTTTTATAAGGGAGAAGCCGTTACTTTTTCTTATGGATTTTGTGAGTTAGCATTTATTATAACTATTAAAATAAGTTAGCATAAGGGCAAACCCATTACTTTTTCTTATGGGTTGGCACAGAGGTGTTATAGGTTATAGTCGGAGGTTACTTTATAAGGATAAATAAGTCTCCGACTGTGTTAAACTTTTAATTTTTCGCCGATTTTGTTTTATACAATAGTAATCAATATGCTTGTTTTTTGTTAATTCTATGGTTAAAATTTATGATTTATATCTATTATCATACCAAATAAAAAGAATTTGATAAAATATTTTATACTTATAAATCAGTATGTTGTATAATAAAAATCAAAAAAAATAAAAAAATATTTGGTCGGTTTTCAAATTTATTATACCTTTGCAAAGCATTTTTAAGGCAGAATAATGTTTTTTTGAATGCTAAAGTTATTTGAAAGTTTTAAATGTAATTAATAGTTAGAAGCGCCGATATAACTCAGTTGGTAGAGTAGCTGATTTGTAATCAGCCTGTCGGGGGTTCAAGTCCCTCTATCGGCTCTTTCTTTTGGGAAAGTCGCATAGTGGCAATTGCAACAGACTGTAAATCTGTCCTCTTCGGAGTTCGGTGGTTCGAGTCCACCCTTTCCCACAAAACTAATTGCGGAAGTAGCTCATTTGGTAGAGCGATAGCCTTCCAAGCTATAGGTGGCGGGTTCGAGCCCCGTTTTCCGCTCTAAGATTTAAGGGGGAAATAGTGTAATGATGATGTTGGGAGGAAGTGTGTGTTTGTTGGTGAAGAGGTGTTGTGTTTTGTAGGAGGAGGACTTTTGCCTCGTCCCTATTGTTGTAGTGGTATGGTATAATGCCGTTGTAGCTCAGTGGTAGAGCACTTCCTTGGTAAGGAAGAGGTCGCGAGTTCAATTCTCATCAACGGCTCGTAAAAAAACAAAAAAAAGAAAGTTAATAACAAATAAAAAATAGGTCAATAATTATGGCAAAAGAAAAATTTGAGCGTACCAAACCGCACGTTAATATAGGTACAATCGGTCACGTAGACCACGGTAAGACCACTTTGACTGCCGCTATTACTAAAGTTTTGGCTGAGAAAGGTTTGTCTGAGGTTAAATCATTTGATTCAATAGACTCTGCTCCAGAGGAAAAAGAAAGAGGTATAACTATCAACACCGCACACGTTGAGTATCAAACAGAGACTCGTCACTATGCGCACGTGGATTGTCCTGGACACGCTGACTATGTAAAGAACATGGTAACTGGTGCTGCTCAGATGGACGGTGCTATATTGGTTGTTGCTGCAACTGACGGTCCTATGCCTCAAACAAGAGAACACATATTGTTGGCACGTCAGGTAGGCGTCCCTCGTATCGTTGTTTTTATGAATAAGGTTGACTTAGTTGATGACCCTGAGTTGTTGGATTTGGTTGAGATGGAAATCAGAGACCTATTGTCTTTCTACAACTTTGATGGTGATAACACTCCTGTTATCAGAGGTTCTGCTTTGGGTGCATTGAATGGTGAGCCACAATGGGTAGAAAAAGTTGTTGAACTTATGGCTGCTGTTGATGCTTGGATACCATTGCCTATGAGAGATAAGGATAAAGACTTTTTGATGCCTGTAGAGGATGTATTTTCTATCACAGGTCGTGGTACTGTTGCCACTGGTAGAATTGAGACAGGTATAATCAGAGTTGGTGACCCTGTAGATATCATTGGTATGGGTGCTGAAAAACTAAAATCCACGGTTACAGGAGTTGAGATGTTCCGTAAATTGTTGGACGATGGTGAAGCAGGAGATAACGTTGGTTTGTTGCTTAGAGGTATAGACAAAGACGAAATACGCAGAGGTATGGTTATTGCTAAACCGGGAACAATCACTCCTCATAAGAAATTCCAAGCAGAGGTTTATATCCTAAAGAAAGAAGAGGGTGGTCGTCATACTCCATTCCAAAACAGATATCGTCCTCAGTTCTATTTTAGAACAACAGACGTTACAGGTGAAATCTCTCTTCCAGAGGGTAGAGATATGGTAATGCCTGGTGATAACTTGACTATTACAGTTGATTTGATTTCTGAAATCGCTCTTAACAAGAATCTTCGTTTTGCTATCCGTGAAGGTGGTAGAACAGTTGGTGCAGGTCAGGTAACAGAAATCTTAGACTAATAAAATAAAAAAGGAGGTGCTTTTGTACCTCCTACCATAGGGGCGTGGTTCAATGGTAGAATAGCGGTCTCCAAAACCGTCGATGGGAGTTCGATTCTCTCCGCCCCTGCTTGATTTTTAATGATTTTCATCTGTTGATGACAAAAATTTTTTGAGATATGTCAGTGGTAAGTTATGTAAAGAGTTGTTATGACGAGTTGGTTCACAAAGTTTCTTGGCCAACTATGTCTGAGTTGCAAAATAGTACATTGGTAGTTTTTGTGGCTTCTTTGATAATAGCGTTGATAGTTTTTATTATGGATATTCTTTTTGGAGTTCATACGACTATGTTTTGGAAGGGCTTGTTAGGATATCTGTATCAGATGATGTCATAAGAATAGTAAAGGTATAAGAAAAAAATAGGATTGTATTTTCGATATCTTGCTTCCCAACTACCTGTATAAAGGTTTGAGATATTGGAGATATGATTGTTTGTGAATGAAATAATTATCTCTTAGGTGCGATGAGTGAACTAACAAAGAAATGGTATGTTGTTAAGGCTATAGCTGGAAAAGAAAAGAAGGCTAAAGAATACATTGATAATGAAATAAATCACTTGGGGCTGACTGAGTTGGTTCCAAATGTTTTGATTCCTACAGAGAAAGTTTATTCAGTTCGCAATGGTAAGAAGGTCTCAAAAGAGAGAACTCTTTTTCCGGGTTACATATTTGTAGAGGCTGCCTTGACAGACAAAACATCGGGCAAGGAAGGTGAGATTATACACATAATCAGAAATATTCCAAATGTTTTAGATTTTATATCGGAAAAGGATGGAAAGCCTATTCCTATGCAACAAAAAGATGTTGAGAGGATGTTGGGCAAAGTTGATGAAGTGATGACTATGGGAGAGGAGTTGAGTGAGCCTTTTATTATTGGCGAAAATGTTAAGATAGTGGATGGACCTTTCAAAAACTTTGAAGGAACAATAGAGGAGTTAAACGTAGAAAAACGCAAACTAAAAGTTATTGTTAAGATTTTTGGAAGGAAAACTCCGGTTGAATTATCATTTGTACAAGTAGAGAAATAATTATTTTATTCGGAATTAATAAATATATTTAACAGTAAAGCAAAATTTTAGTATAGTATGGCTAAAGAAGTTGCAGGATTAATTAAGTTACAAATCAAAGGAGGTGCGGCAAATCCTTCACCACCGGTGGGACCTGCCTTGGGTGCTAAGGGTGTGAATATTATGGAATTTTGCAAGCAGTTTAATGCAAGAACTCAAAAGCAAGCAGGCAAAATAGTTCCTGTTATTATAACTGTTTATTCCGACAAAAGTTTTGATTTTGTAGTTAAAACTCCACCTGTTGTTATTCAGATAAAAGAAGCGGCAAAACTTCAAAGTGGTTCTGGTGAGCCAAATAGAAAGAAGGTTGCTTCCATTACCTCAGAACAGGTTAGAGCAATAGCAGAGGCAAAAATGGTGGACTTGAATTGTTTTACAATAGAGAGTGCTATGAAAATGGTTGCCGGTACTGCTCGTAGTATGGGAGTTACAGTTAAGGCTTAAAACCTTAGAAATTTGAATTTTATAAATAGAAAATTGCAAAAAAATGGCAAAAAAATCGAAAAAACAGCAAGAGGCCTTGAAGAAGTACGATGCTTCTAAAGAGTACTCTCTGAAAGAGGCAATAAAAATTGTTAAGGATATAACTTATACAAAATTTGATGCTTCTTTTGACTTGGATGTTCGTTTGGGTGTTGACCCAAGGAAAGCCAATCAAATGGTCAGAGGTACGGTTACTCTTCCTCACGGAACAGGAAAGACTAAAAAAGTTCTTGTTCTTTGCACAGAGGATAAGGAGCAGGAGGCTAAGGATGCCGGAGCCGATTTTGTTGGTTTGGATGAATACATAACCAAGATTAAAGGCGGTTGGACGGATGTCGATGTAATTATAACTATGCCAAGTGTAATGCCTAAGATAGGAGCATTAGGTAGAGTATTGGGTCCTCGTGGCCTTATGCCTAATCCTAAAACCGGCACTGTTACCATGGATATAGCAAAGGCAGTCCAAGAAGTAAAAGCCGGTAAAATAGATTTCAAAGTAGATAAATATGGTATTGTTCATACAAGTGTAGCCAGAATGTCTTTCTCTGAAGACAAGATTTTGGAAAATGCTTTGGAGGTACTGCACATGATAGAGAAATTAAAACCATCTGCAGCCAAAGGAACTTATATGAAGAGCGTAGCCGTATCTTCTACAATGAGTCCGGGTGTTAAAATAGATGCAAGAACTATTAGTAAATAACTTTATACACGTTACAAGAAATGAGAAAAGAAGATAAAGGCAGACTAATAGAAAGTATTGGTGCAGAATTGCAGAAATATCCGTACGTGTATGTTGTTGATTTGGAAGGTTTGAACTCTGTTGATACAGCCAATTTGAGAAGGTTGTGTTTTAGAAGAGAAGTTAAACTAATGGTGGTTAAAAATACCTTATTAAGAAAGGCTATGGATAATATGGAAGTTGATTTTTCCGAAATATATCCTACTTTCAAAGGGCAAACCTCCATTATGCTTTCATTTGTAAACAATGCACCGGCAAAGCTTATAAAAGAGTTTAGAGCAAAAAATGACAAACCTGTTCTTAAATCCGCTTTTGTAGAAGAAGAATTCTATGTTGGAGATGAGAATTTGGAGAGTTTGGTTGCAATCAAGTCCAAGAATGAACTTATTGCAGATGTTATGGCTTCGTTGATGGCTCCTGCTCAAAACGTTATCAATGCTTTGCAATCATCAGGTAATACTCTTACCGGAGTACTTAAAACTTTAGAGGAAAAAGGTGAATAGTTATTCACACAAAAAATTAGTAAACAAACATAAAAAAGAAAAAATAAAATGGCAGATTTAAAAGCATTCGCAGAACAATTAGTAAATTTGACAGTTAAAGAAGTTAAAGAACTTGCTGATATATTGAAAGAAGAGTATGGTATTGAACCAGCAGCCGCAGCAGTTGCAGTTGCAGCAGGTCCAGCCGCAGCAGGTCCAGCCGCAGAAGAGAAAACGTCTTTCGATGTTGTTTTGGCTGAAGCAGGTGCTTCCAAACTTAATGTTGTAAAATTGGTTAAAGACCTTTGCAGTTTAGGACTTAAAGAGGCTAAAGAATTAGTAGATGCCGCTCCTAAGACTTTGAAAGAAGGTGTAACTAAGGATGAAGCAGAATCTTTGAAAAAATCATTGGAAGAAGCTGGTGCAAAGGTTGAAATTAAATAAGACGTTTCACCACAATTATTGATATTGGAGTAGAATTTCCCTCTTTAAGAAAAAAGGGGGAAACTTCTATTCTTTATTTGTGTTTGTATTGAACTTATTTTTTAACCTTTAATTCTTAAAAACCTTGGCAAAAAAAAATAAACAACAGTTGGTTAGTTTTGCGACTGTGAAAAAATTCGGATATTCAGATTTTTTGGATATTCAGTTGAAGTCGTTCAGAGACTTTTTTCAATTAGAAACAGATTCTGAGAGTAGGAAAAATGAAGGACTTTATAAAGTTTTTTCTGAGAATTTTCCTATAAGTGATGCAAGAAATAATTTTGTTTTGGAGTTTTTGGATTATTTTATAGATTCTCCAAGATATTCCATACAGGAGTGCATAGAGAGAGGACTTACTTTTTCTGTGCCTTTGAAAGCAAAATTAAAATTGTACTGCACAGATGAAGACCACGAAGATTTTGAAACTATAATACAGGATGTATATTTGGGTATGATACCATACATGACTCCTAAGGGTACTTTTGTTATCAATGGAGCGGAGAGAGTGGTGGTATCACAGTTACATCGTTCTCCGGGTGTATTCTTTGGCACAAGTACGCACGCAAACGGAATGCAGTTATATTCCGCAAGAATTATTCCTTTCAGAGGTTCTTGGATGGAATTTACTACCGATATCAACAACGTGATGTACGCCTATATAGACAGGAAAAAGAAACTTCCTATCACTACACTTTTGAGGGCTATAGGTTTTGAAACAGATAAAGATATTTTGGAAATCTTTAACCTTGCAGAAGAGGTGAAGGTAACCAAATCCAATGTAAAAAAATATATAGGCAAACGTTTAGCGGCAAGAGTTGTCCGTACTTGGGTAGAGGATTTTGTGGATGAGGACGTAGGTGAGGTTGTTTCCCTTGATAGAACAGAGATAATAGTAGAGAGAGAGACTGTATTAGATGAGGAAAATGCGGCAAAGATATTAGATGCCGGCATTAAATTTATTCTTTTACACAAAGAGGACACTACTTCTGCAGACTATTCAATAATTTTTAATACTTTACAAAAAGATACAGCGAATAACGCCAAGGAAGCTGTAGAGTATATTTACCGTCAATTGAGAAGTGCTGAGCCACCAGATGAGGAAACAGCACGCGGTATTATAGAGAAATTGTTTTTCTCAGATAAGAGATACGACTTAGGAGATGTGGGTCGTTATAGAATAAACAAAAAATTAGGATTAAAAGTAGACCCAAGTGTAAAGGTACTTACCAAGGAAGATATTATTTCAATAATCAAGTACCTTATAGAACTTATAAATTCCAAAGCCGAGGTTGATGATATAGACCACTTGAGCAATCGTAGGGTACGTACGGTTGGAGAGCAATTGTATGCTCAATTCAATGTGGGACTTGCTCGTATGGCAAGAACTATCAAAGAGAGAATGAATGTAAGAGACAATGAGGTGTTTTCTCCTACTGATTTGATTAATGCTAAGACTTTGTCCTCGGTTATTAACTCTTTCTTTGGTACAAACCAATTGTCCCAGTTTATGGACCAAATCAATCCATTAACGGAAATTACTCACAAAAGAAGAATTTCTGCTCTTGGTCCTGGAGGTCTTTCAAGAGAAAGAGCGGGTTTTGAGGTTAGGGACGTGCATTATACTCATTATGGTCGTCTTTGTACCATAGAAACGCCTGAGGGTCCTAATATTGGTTTGATTTCTTCTTTAAGTGTATTTGCAAAAATTGATAGTTTGGGCTTTATAGAGACTCCTTATTATAAGGTTAAAAATGGAAAAGTTTTGTATAAGGACGCTCCTATCTATCTTACTGCTGAAGAGGAAGAAAATAAGATAGTTGCCCAAGCAACAACAAAGGTGGATAGTGATGGTAAGATTGTGGACGAGAAAGTAAAGGCAAGAAAACAAGCAGATTTTCCTATAGTTGCTCCTAATCAGGTGGACTTGATGGATGTTGCTCCTAATCAAATTGCCTCTATTGCCGCTTCGCTTATTCCATTTTTGGAGCATGATGATGCCAACCGTGCTTTGATGGGCTCTAATATGATGCGTCAGGCTGTTCCTTTGTTAAATCCGGAAATACCTTTGGTTGGTACGGGTATAGAACCATACGTTGCCAAGGACTCCCGTGTGCTTATCACGGCTGAGGGTGATGGTATAGTGGATTTTGTGGATGCAAGAGAAATATCCATAATTTATGACAGGGACGAAGATGAGCGTTTGGTTAGTTTTGAAGACGACAAAAAAGTATATAAGTTAACGAAATTTCAGAAAACCAACGATGGAGGCTCCATCAATCTTAGACCTATAGTACGTAGAGGAGATAAGGTTGTGAAAGGGCAAATTCTTTGTGAGGGTTATGCAACAAAAGACGGTGTTTTGTCTTTGGGTAGAAATCTTCATGTGGCATTTATGCCTTGGAAAGGATATAACTATGAGGATGCCATAGTAATTTCTGAAAAAGTTGTTAAAGAGGATTGGTTTACCTCTGTTCATATAGAAGAATTTATCACCGAAGTTAGAGAAACCAAACGTGGAGATGAAGAATTAACAAAGGATATTCCTAATGTTAGTTTGGAGGCTACAAAAGATTTGGACGAAAATGGTATGATTAGAGTCGGAGCAACCGTTAAAGAAGGAGATATTTTGGTTGGTAAAATAACTCCTAAAGGAGAGTCTGACCCTACACCTGAGGAAAAACTTCTTAGTGCCATATTTGGTGATAAAGCAGGAGATGTTAAAGATGCTTCTCTTAAAGTACCGCCTTCTGTATCGGGAGTTGTTATCAACAAACAACTATTTACTCGATTCAAAAAGGATAGGGATTTGAGAGCAAAGAATAAGGATATAATAAAAAAACTTACCGATGAGTTTGATGACAATATGTCTAAATTGAAGAAAAAACTTGTAGACAAGTTATTCATTATACTATCAGGTAAGGTTGCACAAGGTGTTTATTCTTCTTATAATGAAGAGATAATTGCACCTAAGACCAAGTTTACTCAAAAAATCTTGATGAATATAGATTATTCAGTGGTTAACTACAATGATTGGACTTCAGATGAAAAGACTAATACATTAGTTAAGAAACTATTGAATAACTATAGTGTATTGGTAAGAGATTTGAAAGGAAAATTGGAGAGAGAAAAATTTGCTCAAACCATAGGAGACGACCTTCCTACAGGAATAAATCAAATGGCTAAAATTTATTTGGCTAAAAAACGTAAGTTAAAGGTAGGTGATAAGATGTCTGGTCGACATGGTAACAAGGGTATTGTAGCCAAGATAGTAAGAGAGGAGGATATGCCTTTCTTGGAAGATGGTAAGCCTGTGGATATTGTTTTAAATCCGTTGGGTGTGCCTTCTCGTATGAACCTTGGTCAGATATTTGAGACTGTTTTGGGTTGGGCAGGTCATGAGTTAGGTATTAGATTTGAGACTCCTATTTTTGACGGTGCTACATTGGATGATGTCAATTCTTATATGCGCAAGGCAGGTCTGCCTGAAAATGGAAAATGTTATCTTTATGACGGAGAAACAGGTGAGAAATTTGACCAGCCGGCTACTGTTGGTTACGTATATATGTTGAAACTTCATCATATGATAGATGACAAAATGCATGCTCGTAGTATAGGACCATACTCCTTAATTACTCAACAACCTCTTGGCGGTAAGGCTCAGTTTGGAGGACAACGTTTTGGAGAAATGGAGGTATGGGCTTTGGAAGCATATGGAGCGTCTCATGTTTTGCAGGAAATGCTTACGGTGAAGTCCGATGATGTAACAGGTAGAGCGAAAGCATATGAAGCCATAGTTAAGGGTGATAATATGCCAACGCCGGGTATACCAGAGTCATTTAATGTGTTGATACACGAATTGCGTGGATTAAACTTAGAGGTTACGTTTGATTAATTGTAGAAAAAAAGAGCATTTAGGATATGGCAATAAATAATAAAGAAGGTAATACTAATAGTGTGTTTCATAGTATGACTATTAGCCTTGCTTCGCCTGACAGCATATTAAAGAGGTCAAGAGGAGAAGTAACAAAGCCTGAAACAATAAATTACAGAACATACAAGCCTGAAAAGGATGGTTTGTTTTGTGAAAAGATTTTTGGACCTGTAAAGGATTGGGAGTGTCATTGTGGTAAATACAAAAGAATTAGATACAAAGGACTTGTATGTGATAGATGTGGTGTAGAGGTAACAGAAAAAAAAGTTAGACGTGAGAGGATGGGACACATACAGTTGGTTGTTCCTGTTGCTCATATATGGTTTTTCCGTTCTTTGCCAAACAAAATAGGTTCTTTGTTGGGATTGCAGAGCAAGAAATTGGATGCTGTAATATATTATGAAAAATATATAGTAATACAGCCGGGTATAAAGGAAAAAGATGGTATAAAACGTTTAGACCTTTTGGTAGAAGAGGATTATACTGCTATTTTGGACTCTCTTCCACCGGAGAATGCACTTTTGCCGGATGAAGACCCTAACAAGTTTATAGCAAAGATGGGAGCAGAGGCTTTGTATGATTTGCTTAAAGATTTGGACTTAGACAGTCTTTCATACACTCTTAGGGATGCTGCTCACAAAGAGACATCTCAACAGAGAAAACATGAGGCTTTGAAACGTCTTAATGTTGTGGAATCTTTTCGTGAGGCTAATCTTAAAATGGAAAATCGTCCTGAATGGATGATAGTTAGGGTTGTGCCTGTTATACCTCCGGATTTACGTCCTTTGGTTCCATTGGATGGAGGTAGGTTTGCCACTTCAGACCTAAACGATTTGTATCGTAGAGTAATCATAAGAAACAATCGTTTAAAGAGGTTGGTTGAGATAAAGGCTCCTGATGTTATCATGCGTAATGAAAAGCGTATGCTACAGGAAGCCGTTGACTCTTTGTTTGATAATTCTCGTAAGTCGGCTGCTGTTCGTTCAGACTCCAATCGTGCTTTAAAATCGTTATCAGACAGTTTAAAGGGAAAGCAAGGACGTTTCCGTCAAAATCTGTTAGGTAAGCGTGTGGATTATTCCGGTCGTTCGGTTATAGTTGTAGGTCCGGATTTAAAAATGCACGAGTGTGGTTTGCCTAAAGATATGGCAACCGAATTGTTTAAGCCTTTTATAATAAGAAAGATACTTGAAAGAGGTTTGGTTAAGACTGTAAAATCAGCCAAACGTATAGTAGACAGAAAAGACCCCGTTGTAATAGAAATTTTGGAGAACATAGTTAAGGGACATCCTGTGCTTTTGAACCGTGCTCCTACCTTGCACCGTTTGGGTATACAAGCCTTTCAGCCAAAGTTGGTTGAGGGTAAGGCCATACGTTTGCATCCTTTGGTTTGTACAGGTTTCAATGCCGATTTTGACGGCGACCAAATGGCTGTGCATTTACCTTTGGGCAATGCTGCTATATTGGAGGCTCAGTTGTTGATGCTTTCTTCACACAATGTGCTTAACCCTTCCAACGGCGCTCCTATTACTGTGCCTTCTCAAGATATGATTCTTGGTCTTTACTATATGACCAAGGAAAGACACTCTGACGATGCCACCGTGGTAAAAGGGGAAGGAAAAGCCTTTTATTCTTTTGAAGATGTGCAGATAGCCTATAATGAAAAGAGGGTTGATTTGCATGCAGGTATAACTCTTTACAGAAATAACAGAAATTTGGAATTTGCAAGTTCTGTATATTTTGACAGGAAAGAGGATAAGCAAAAAGAATGTATAAAGATAGGCGATTTTTATTATACAGAATCAGGTGAGAAATTGGATATTTCTGCACAAGATGTTATCAGTTCCAAAAAAGGAATACATACGACCATAGGAAGAGTTTTGTTTAATATGCTTGTGCCTGATGAGTATGGTTATATAAACGTTTTGATTAAAAAGAATGTTCTTAGAGATATTATAGGTAACGTTCTTAAAGTTTGTGGGTCTGCAAGGACGGTTCAATTCCTTGACGATATCAAAGACAAGGGTTATTATATGGCGTTCCGTGGAGGTCTTTCATTTAACCTTGCTGATGTCATAGTACCTGAGGAAAAACTTAATATTATTTCGGACGCTGAGAGTAAGGTAGACGAAGTTGTTGCCAACTATCAGATGGGTCTTATTACCAATAACGAGCGTTATAATCAGGTTATAGATATATGGACGGAGGCTAATCGTAAGTTGGCTAACCATGTAATGCAACACATGTCAGCCGACCGTCAAGGATTTAATTCTGTCTATATGATGTTGGACTCCGGAGCCCGTGGTAGTAGGGAGCAGATACGTCAGTTGTCCGGAATGCGTGGTTTGATGGCTAAACCGCAAAAAGCCGGTTCGGGTGGAGCGGAAATTATAGAAAACCCTATTATTTCCAATTTCAAAGAGGGACTTACGGTGTTGGAGTACTTTATTTCTACACACGGAGCGCGTAAAGGTTTGGCAGATACAGCATTAAAGACCGCAGATGCCGGTTATTTGACAAGGCGTTTGGTGGATGTTGCACACGATGTGATAATTAACGAAGAGGATTGTGGCACTTTGAGAGGTATTCCTACCACTGCTTTGGTACGTAATGACGAGGTTGTACAATCTTTATATGATAGAATATTAGGACGTGTTACTTTGCACGACATTATACATCCTCAAACAGGTGAAATCATAGCAAGAGAAGGTGATGAATTGACAGAGGAGATATGCTTGAAAATAGAGGAATCTCCTATAGAAGAGGTTGAGATACGTTCGGTGCTTACTTGTGAGTCAAAACATGGAGTTTGTGCAAAATGTTATGGACGTAACCTTGCCACCGGTAAACTTGTTCAAAGAGGCGAGAGCGTTGGTGTCATAGCGGCTCAGGCTATTGGAGAGCCAGGAACACAGCTTACCTTACGTACTTTCCATGTGGGAGGTGTTGCCGGTAATGCCGGTAATGTTTCTCAAATCAAAGTTAAGGATAAATGTAGCGGTACTCTTGTAATAGACGAGTTGAGAGATGTTCCTTATGTTTATACAAATAATAATGGTGAGGAAAAACAATGTACAAGAGTAATAGGACGTTCTGCCGAAATGCATGTTATTAACAGCGAGACCAAGAGTATTCTTATGACGGCAAACATTCCTTACGGTGCTTATCTGTTCTGTAAGAATGGTGATATGGTTTCTTCCGATGATATCATAGCGGAATGGGACCCATACAATGCACCTATTCTTTCTGAGGTTGGTGGTAAAGCCGTATTTGAATCCATAGAAAAGGATATTACTTTTAGGGAAGAGTCTGATAATGAAACAGGTCTTAACGAAAGAATTATTATAGAGACCAAGCAGAAATCCAAAAATCCGTCCATCAGCATAGTTGATGAGAATGGAGAAGTGATAAAAACTTATGATATGCCTGTGGGTGCCCATCTTGCAATAGAGGATGGTGATAATATGAAAGCCGGAGATATTCTTGCCAATATACCACGTTCTTCTGCAAAGGCTGGTGATATCACCGGTGGTTTGCCAAGGGTAACCGAATTGTTTGAAGCGAGAAACCCTTCTGACCAAGCAATTATTGCAGAGATAGATGGTGTCGTTTCCTTTAATAAGAAACTTAAACGAGGCAATAGGGAGATAATCATAACAGGAAGAACGGGCGAAAAAGTCTCTTATCTTATACCTACTTCTCGTCAAATTCTTGCTCAAGAGAATGACTATGTTAAAGCCGGTACTACTCTTTCTGAGGGCGAAATTGCTCCTGCTGATATTCTCAATGTTTTGGGACCTTTGGAAGTGCAGAAATACATTGTTAACGAGGCACAGGATGTCTATCGTCTTCAGGGTGTGAAGATAAATGACAAACACTTTGAAGTTATTGTGCGTCAAATGATGCGCAAGGTAGAAATTGACGACCCGGGTGATACTCATTTTCTTGAGGGTGAAGCCATAAACAAAATTGATTTCCAAGATGAGAATGATAAATTATATGGCAAGAAAGTAATTACTGACAGTGGAGATAGCAATGTTTTCAGCAATGGACAGATAATTACAGCACGTGAACTTAGGGATGAAAATTCTTCTTTGAAACGTAGAGACCTTAAGACGATGGAATCAAGGGATACTCAGCCTGCAACTGCCCATCAGGTACTTCAAGGTATAACCAAGGCTTCTTTGCAGACAAAGAGTTTCTTGTCTGCTGCTTCTTTCCAAGAGACCACAAAGGTTTTGACAGAGGCTGCTATAAGTGCAAAAACTGACGATTTGGTAGGTATGAAAGAAAATGTTCTTGTAGGACATTTGATTCCTGCGGGTACAGGACTTAGAGAGTATCAGAATATTTTTGTTGCCAATAGAGAGCAGTTAGAGGCATTTAATAGTCCTTCTTTACAACCTGTAAAGAAAGGTAGAAAGGTAGCATCTAATAAATAAAATTTTGTATACTATAAATTTATATATAAGTGTAACGCATTCATTGGTTATGCGTTGCACTTTTTTAAACTGATAAAATAAGTATTATGATGGAGAATGATGAAAAAAAAATGGATGTGGAACTTAAACCTGAGATAGCACCGGGTGTTTATTCCAATTTACAAATAGTACAACATTCTATTTCTGAGTTTGTTGTTGATTTTTTACAAGTAATGCCGGGAGTTCCAAAGGCTCAAGTTAGAAGCCGTGTTTTACTTGCTCCCATTCATGCAAAAAAACTTTTATATGCTTTACAGGAAAATATTTCTCGTTATGAAAAAAGTTTTGGGGCAATAGAGGAGAATATTGTTGCTGATTATACTAACATAAATCCCATGGGTAAGGCGTAAATCTTTGAAATAAAGTTGCTTAAATGAAAAGGAGTTTATTATATAAGTGCAGAATGCGTGTTTGGAAAAGCACGTATTTTTTTGCTTTATAATACAAAGAGGAGTAAAAAAATAAATTTTAATATGAAAAGGTTTATTATTTTGTGCTTATTTTCATTTTCTATTCTTTTTAC
>CAZITO010000060.1:0-14379 GCA_964542225.1 uncultured Bacteroidaceae bacterium
TGGATGTTCGGCGTCAAAGACGGCTTTAATATAATTATTGGAAACCCTCCGTATGGAGCAAATATAAAAGAGGAAGAAAAGAAGTTTTATAGAGAAAACTATATTACAACAAAAACAATAAGAGGAGTGCAAAAAGGCTCTATGGATACTTTTTCTTTATTTATAGAAAAGGGTTATAATTTATTGGAAAGATATGGCAGTCTTGCTTATATAGTGCCTATTGCCATAACCTCAAGCGAGTCCATGACGGGAGTGCACAAACTTTTGATGGATAATTGCAAGGAAATAAGAATTTCCTCATACGCTGTCCGCCCTCAACCTGTTTTTGAAAACGCTGTTGTTGATGTAGCAATAATAATGTTTGAAAAGACTTTTACCCGATGTCAAAAAATATATAGCACAAAAATGCACAGGAAAGGACGAGGTTTTTCTTTGCAAGGGTTGGTACGCAATTTGAAGTTTGCAGAGGTAAAAGACCTGTGTCTTTATGGCAGAATACCAAAAATAAGCGAACAAAAAGAAGTATCCATTTTAAAGAAAGTATTTGCTCAAAAGAAATTAAAAGAATATGAAGACATTGAGGGAAAACCTATTTATTATCGTTCGAGAGGAGGAAGGTATTTTAAAATAGTTACACCCTATTCTACAAATTCAACAACAGAAACATTTAAAATCTTTGATGGTAAATTTGCAAATTCAATAGGTTGTATTTTAAGTAGTAACCTTTCTTTTTGGTTTTATCAAATTTTTTCCGATAATCATAACTGGAAACAATACGAATTGCTAAACTTTACCATTCCAAATTTAACAGATAAGAATATAAAAGAACTTGAAAATTTATATAAAGAATATCTTGCTGACATAGAAAGCAATGCTCAAATACAGAGGTCTTCGGGAACTTCAAGTTATAGGGTGGCGGAGTTTAAAGTGTATAAAATAGGACGCTCAAAAAAAATAATAGACAGAATAGACGATATTATTTGCCCTCTCTATGGGTTGACAAAGGAGGAAACGGAGTTTATAAAAAATTATGAGATAGAGTTTAGAATAGATACAACGCAGGAAAATACATAAGACAATAAAAGATAAGGTTTTGCGTTAGTGAAAATATGAAAAGGATTTTTGTATTATTATGTTTTTTTGCGGGCTTGTCTTATCTGAATGCTCAAAACACAGAGAAAGAAAAAATAGAAACTTTTGTTGCCAATATTCTTAGAACTTATCCAAAAAGTACTTTGGCAGATGTGTATAAAAGCAGTTTTCAAGATGTTTTCGGACCTGAGCATTTGGTGGAAAACAAGGAAAGCGTATTAAATTATTTGGACAAAGAGTTGTCTTACAAAGAGGAATTGACTTTGCCGTATTATGAATTTTGCGGAACGGAGGGCAGATTTGTAAGAGTTTATCTTTCCGTAATAAAAGACAGTATAGTAAGCAAAGAGGAACTTGCCGATGCTTTTATAAGGTCAAGCAAAATGATAAATAAAGATATCAAAGATTGGCAGACACAGTGGAGAAAACTATGCAAAGCGGTTGCTCAAATGAATCTGAGTTTGGAAAACTTTCAACAAGACAGCCTTTATATAGAAGACCTTATAAGCAAAGGACACTATGCTTGGGTGCATTCAAGGACTTATCACAATACTTATCACCCACACTATCGCATAATACAAAGAGATATTTTCTTTAAAGAAATATTTCCAAAAATATTGCAAAGGACAAGAAAGTAGATGGCGAAAATATAATTTGAAATAACACTGCTTTGTTGGAATATTTTTTATAATTTTGCGGAAAATATAATCTTCTTTTGTAATGAAAAAAATTATACCTATTGTTGTAACAGTGTTATTGATTTTAACTTCGTGCAGGAGTTTAAAAGAGGATACTTTTCATTCCGAATATTTTAATACCGAACTTTTGCCAAGATTGACCTGTTGGATAGACCAGCCCTCGTTTGAAAATGCTTATGGTGCAAACTCATACGCTGTCAAGGCTTCCAATGATTTGACTTTGCCTTATGGTTTGACAGAAACTCCGTATGGCAAAGGTGTCTATGAGGTAAATGAAAACACCAAATTATACACGGCTGAGAAACGTATTCAAGATGCAAAGGATATTTTTGTTTATGATGTGAATGAGAACATAACGGACCCAACCACCGAAAGAGCCGGCAATATTGTTTTGAGAGCAGGTGCCATATATTGCAAAAACAATTACAAATGGTCGTGGCTCAGCGGTTTTACTTTGGGTATTTTCAATGCGTTTGGTATGCCTATGGCTACCAATACAACAGAGTTGGAGGTAATAGTGGAAATTTATGATAAGAGAGACAACCTTGTGGCTCAATTTAACGAAAGAGGTTATGCCAAAGTGCCTATGGCTGCTTATCATGGTTATTATGAATTTCAAAGACGTGCCGGCGACTTGGCTCTGCAAGATGGTTTAATGAAAATAAAAGAACTTATTCTCAGAGATTACCAAATGATAAATGCAAAACTTAAATAACGAGGGTATGAAGTAAGTTAAGGAGACAAGACAAAAAAATGAGACCTAAGCCCAATGAGACAAATGATAATCATTATAGCGGTTGGCGTATTGTTGTGCAACTTTAAGATAAAGGCTCAGGATATTCATTTTTCCTCTCTTAACTACAACCCTATGTTTGTTAATCCCGCAATGACAGGTTTTATGAGTTCAAAATTCAGAGTTTCTTCCATGTTTAGAAACCAGTGGCAAACGGTTTCCAACAAAGGATACAATACGCTTTTGTCCTCCATAGAATTGCAACCCTTTGCCACAAGTGGAAACGGTGTGGGAGTGGGAGTAAGTTTTGTTAATGATGTGGCGGGAGAATTGGGTTACGGAGAAAGAGATTTTGCTTTTTATGTGTCCTACTTTTTTGCGGTAAATAAAAGAAAAAATGCTTTTCTTTCCTTAGGCGCAAGTATCAGCAGAAAAAAGTGGGAATATGATTTGTCTAAAGCAAGATTTAACAGAGAGGAAACCTACGAAGATAATATTACCTACGACAGATTGAATAGTTTGGACTTTTCTTTGGGAGCAAGTTTTCAGTACAATGTTACAGATAAAAAACAATTCAATGTAAATTTTTCCGTATTCAATCTTAATGAAAGCAAACTTCAATATTTTGAAACCTCAGATGCAACCTCCAAAATACACAGACGTTATCAATCAAATGTTTCTTATCTTTTTGATGTTTCTGATATGTTGTCTTTGCGACCACAAATAATGTACAATAATCAGTATCGTTATAATGAAGTGCTTTATGGTACCGACTTTGTCTTTGATTTGACAGGAGAAATATTTACTCAAAACATTTTTTCTTTTGGTTTGTTTGTCAGAAATACGGAAGCCATAATTTTGGCACCAAAATATAAGTATAATGATTTTCTTGCAGGTATATCGTACGATGTGAATATTTCAAAACTTAATAAAGTTTCTCATACGTATGGAGCCATTGAATTTTGGTTGTCATACGCTTTTAGTCCTTATAGTGTAAAACATAAAAACAATAAAATACCATGTCCAATATTTTAAGAAAGAAAACTATAGTATGTTTGCTTGTTATTTTTTTGAGTTTTTTTGCAAACACCGTCTTTGCACAAGAAAAATATGCCAAAGAATATGAAAAACAAGGCGACAAAGCAATGCTAAAAGGAGAGTATTCTAAGGCTTTGGATTATTATACGTTGGGAAGACGTTTTTTGAAACAAAATCTGACTCTTATATACAAGTGTGGGGAGGCTTGTCTGGCAATGAAAGATTATGACAGAGCGGAGTTTTGGTATCAAAAAGTTTTGATAGAAAACGATACTCTTAACATAAATCATACCTTTCCTTATCTTTATTTGCATTTGGCACAAAGTTCCATATATAACGGCAATGTTATTCAGGCTCAGAGTTTTTTGAATACTTGTCTTATAGATTGTGATGATATAAAAATAAGAAAAGAATGCAAAAGAGAGTTGGAACGTATAGACTGGATAATAGATAATGATAACCAAAAAAGGTATGTTATTACAAATTTGGGAAACAATGTCAATGACGAAACCTCGCAATTGGGCTCTTTTGTTTTGAGAGACAGTATATTGATATTTACTTCAACAAGTTACAAGAAAAAAATTTCGGACGGAGATACTTTTTTTACAAATATATACAACCAAATCTATTTTTCTTTTATTGACGATAATTATTACACTCCTGCAAAAAAGTTGGACTGGGGTAAAGTAAATAAAAGCAATAAGAATTGTTCCGATTTGTTTTTTGATTCTGTTACGGCTACGGCTTATTTTACTTATTCCACCCTCAAAAACAATAAAAAAATATCCGCTATTTATTACTCCTCCTATGACAAAGGTAAGTGGTCTAAACCACAAGTGTTTAAGCCTTTGTATGATAAAAAATACTCCTATTGCCATCCTGTAATAGCAAGAAACGGCAAAGAATGTTATATGTTTTTTTCCTCCGACAGACCGGGCGGATATGGACAAATGGATATTTGGTCTTTGAATATGAATGACAATCAGGCTCAGCCCAAAAATCTTGGCTCCGTTATAAATACCTTTGGTAATGAAATAACACCTTACTACTATGCAGAGGAAGAAGAATTGTATTTTGCTTCGGATACACATAATGGTTTTGGCGGTTTTGATATTTTTCGCTCAATAGGTTGGAAAGAGCGTTGGTCAAATGTGGAAAATCTAATGCAACCGATAAATTCCTCATACAATGATATGTACCCTTTTATTTTGGACTCTGATGCGGAGGGATATTTTACCTCTAATCGTCCGAGCGATAATAACAAAGGAAACAAAACCTGTTGCAATGATATTTACAGATTTAACAGCGAGGAACCTGAGGAACCAACAATGCAAACGATAGTTAAAAAGCAAGAATTCAACCCTGCCTTTGATTTGCCTATTGCTTTGTATTTTCACAATGACAGCCCTGATGCAGGTAGTGAATTAGCTACAACGGAAACATCCTATGAGGATTGTTACAAAATGTATTCTCTTATTCAAAATCAATATAAAGCGGCGAGAAGCAAAGGTTTGGATGATAGTTTGGCAAATAAAGAAATTGCTCAGGTTGAATTGTTTTTCAATGATAGACTCAAAAACGGTTATAACAAATTAAATTTGGCTTTGGAATACATACAAAAGAAATTGGAAGAGGGCGAAAATATAAGCATACAAATAAGAGGTTATTGCTCTTCTTTGTTTGAAACAGGTTATAATTACAATTTGGCAGAAAGGCGTATTGTTTCATTAGAAAACTATATAAAGCAATGGCACAATGGAGTATTAAAACCTTATACCGAGCAATTGGCCTCAGATGGCAAACCTCGTTTGGAAACCATGCATTTGGCTATAGGCAAGTTGGAATCTTCTTCGCCAAATCCAGAGTCTTTGCAAGAAAAACGCCAAAGCGTATTTTTGCAACAATCTATGGAAGAAAGAAGAATAGAAATAAAAGTTATACAAACAAGAAATTAAAATGTAGTAAGGTATAATAAAAACAATAATAAAACGTTTTATAAATCTGAAATTTGTTATAAATACATAAAAACAAAATACATAACATGGAAAAAATAAAAATGACAACTCCCCTTGTGGAGATGGACGGAGATGAAATGACCCGTATTCTATGGAAGATGATAAAGGATGAACTTATACTACCTTTCGTAGATTTGAAGACAGAATATTATGACCTTGGTCTTGTAAAAAGAGATGAAACAAGGGACCAAATAACCAAAGATGCCGCTGAGGCAAACAAAAAGTATGGTGTTGCAGTAAAGTGTGCTACCATTACTCCTAATGCAAAACGTATGGACGAGTACAAACTTCACGAAATGTGGAAGTCTCCTAATGGTACAATTCGTTCCATATTGGACGGTACAGTTTTCCGTACTCCTATAACAATACCTTCTATTCACCCTGTTGTTAAGAATTGGGAACAACCTATAACCATAGCACGTCATGCTTACGGTGATGTATATAAATCTGTAGAGTTGAGAGTTGAAGAAGAGGGTACAGCAAAACTTGTTTTCGAAGGCAAGAGCGGAAAGAAAGAAGAAGTTGTTATACACGAGTTTAAGGGGGCAGGTGTTTTGCAAGGAATGCACAATTTGGATAAATCCATTCGTTCTTTTGCTCATTCTTGTTTTAAATTTGCCATAGATACAAAACAAGACCTTTGGTTCTCTACGAAGGATACCATTTCTAAAAAATATGACGCTCAATTCCGTGAAATATTTGAGGAAATATATGAAAAAGAATACAAAGCAGAATTTGAAAAACTTGGTATAGAATATTTCTATACTTTGATAGATGATGCTGTAGCAAGAGTAATAAGAAGCAAGGGCGGATTTATTTGGGCTTGTAAGAACTATGACGGAGACGTTATGTCTGATATGGTTTCTACTGCTTTTGGTTCTTTGGCTATGATGACCTCTGTTTTGGTTTCTCCTGATGGCAATTATGAGTATGAGGCAGCACATGGTACTGTTACTCGCCATTATTACAAATATTTGAAAGGAGAAGATACCTCAACCAACCCTATGGCTACAATTTTTGCTTGGAGCGGTGCTTTGAGAAAAAGAGGTGAGAAAGACGGAATAAAAGAACTTATGAACTTTGCAGACCAATTGGAAGCGGCTTGCTTTGATACCCTTAATGAAGGTATAGCAACCAAAGATTTGGTTAACCTAATGGAAGGTATAACTCCAAAAGCCGTTAATTCTAAGGATTTCATAGGTGCTATTCGTGAAAGATTGGAAAAAAGATTGGCTTAAGTTTTATTAATGTTTATTATATAGAGAAAAAGACGCTTCAAAAGAAGCGTCTTTTTTTTATTAAAATCTCTGTTTATACGATGCAAAATGAGTTTAGCAATTATTTATGATAGAATAAAAATAAGTGAAGTAACCTTTGCTATGTTTTGTCAATGAACTTTATTTTTTTTGCAAAAGATTGTTCCAAATTAAATAATATTTTTCTTATCTGCTTTGCTATTTCATGGTAGTTGTACTTATCTTTGCTGACAAAAGAAAGGGAAACATCCATATTTGATTTGTTTTCCATTAGTATGTCTTTGAGTGCGTGATTGTTTAATCTCCACGCCTCGCGTATTCGTCTTTTTATATAATTTCTATTAACGGCTTTTTTGTGATAACGTTTAGAGCAAACAATAAGTACGCTTAGTTTTCCATCACCTTTTTCACAAAGATACCTTACACTGAAAGGGTATGAAATAAAAGCCTTTCCCTGAGAGAAAAGGCTGTCTATTCTATACTTGGAACACAATCTTTCTTGTTTGGTAAAAGAAAACATTTATATTCTTATTCTTCTTTTTGTTGTTGCAAATCACTCAAATAATTGTCCAATGCCATAACCATGGAATGATTTTTTACAGTAGGAGCAGTAACAGAAACTTTTATTTTTACCCTATTTAAAGCTCCTATTGTACCTCTACCAAAAGCGGCAAAACAAACATCTTCCGAAGTCGTATTTGGAAAATTCTGTAAAAAAGATTTTACTCCTATTGGAGAAAACAGTACTACCATATCAAATTTTGTCATGTCTATCTCTTTTGCCATATCTTTTTTTGGCTCAGATTTATACATAACAATTTTGGTGTAATCTATACCTTTAGCATCAAGTTTTTTAAAGTTTTCTTTTCGAGCATCTTTGGCACAAGGAATCAAAAACTTCTCGTCCGAATGCTTCATTATAACATCTATAAGGTCATCAAAAGTCAATTTACCTGGAAAAATTTTGCGCTTTCTATACTGTATGTAATTTTGCAAATAATTAGCCACTGTGTCAGTAATGCAAAAAAACTTCATTGAGTCCGGAATTTTTATTTTCATTTCATTCACAAAATGAAAATAATTGTCCACAGACAATTTGCTTGTCATTATCACAGCGGTATAGTCCAACAAATCTATTCTCTGCGCCCTGTATTCCTTATTGGAAATACTGACCACATCAAAAAACTTATTGAAAGTCAAATTTACTTTATACTTGTCTATTAGGGTTTTATATTGCGACCTTTCCATATCCAAAGGTGCAGGTTGGGAAATAAGTATATTCTTTATCTCGCTATTAACCATAAAGTTTTTAACATTAAAAAAACAATAACTTGTATAACAATATAAGTGGCAATAACTCCACAATGCAAAGGTAGAAAAAAAGATAAAACTGAGAAAATTTAAACGTAGTAATAATTATATAAAAACTTCTTATTATTCTTGTAACTAACACTAAAACAATAAGAAATAAAGATATTATGAAAAATATATTTTTTTGATAAAAGTCAGTATATACAATGCAAAATTGAGGTAAAAACAATAGTAAACCGAGCAAAATATCAAAATTGTAATGTATTTGTATGTAGTATCGAGATATTTTTACCGCTCTGAAAACCCAACCAAAAAACCTTATTATGAATATTTTTACAAAATAGATTATGACCACTGCAAGATAAGTAAAACCAAGAATAGTCATACTTGAAAACCTGTTAATAAAATCAGAATGTGAGGCTGAGTTTAAACAAAAAAAGGCAAATAATGCCATTATAGGTAAGAAAACAAAAAGTACGGGTAAAACAGAAAATGCATCTGTTTTTTCTCCGTCTTTGGTCAGTATGGAAAGTTGATTTTTGGAAAACAAAGCTACAATTATCTCTTTCATTCTACTTCTTGCAAATTTGAAAAACAAAGCAAGAATAAAGCCCACAACTATAAAAATCAAAAAAAAATAAATTGTACTTTGACTTTCTTCTCTTTTGAATAAAGAAAGATTATTATGCTTTACGAGGGATTTTTCTGTAAACAAACTTTTCTCTCTTACCATTGGTGGCAATGAGTCGTTAAAAACAGAAGTCAGATAATCCTTAAAATATATCGTATCTCCGTCTAACTTTATATTGTTGTACTCACTGCTTTTGTACAGATAGTCTGCCTTAATGCTATCCAAAGTCTGTATTTTCAAAGTACTATCTTGCAACATCGCCTTTTGGTCTCATTTTCAAGCAACATTTTTTATATCAATGCAAAAAAAGTTAATCAAATACATTGTAACATAAACCCTCTCGAAGGTATGTTTTTGATGCTTACATTTTTGTCCAAACTCAAATATTTTCTCAAAAAAGAAATATACACATCCATAGAACGAGAATAATTATAACTTATACTATACCACAGGGTATTGAGTATTTTATTTCTCAAAACGGGGTAATTCATTCTTTTGGCGAGTAAAAGTAAAATTCCTGCCTCTTTTTTTGTAAGGGTTTGAAACAAAGATTGTCCAGCAAAGTTGTCAATGCTCAATAATCTGTTTTTATAATTGAAATTATATTTTCCTATTGTAAATACAGCGTTATTTATTTGTTGGGTTTTTTGATTATTGATGTGAGCGTTAAGTTCTTTTATGGCAATATTTCTTTTGAGTGCTGAAAAAGTGTTATCTGTCGAAATAACTTGTTGTACTTGTTCTTCGTTATCGCACATAAATATAATAGGAGTGCAAGCATCTATCTGTCTTATTTGTTTGATATAAGGGAGGTTGTTTATAGCCTCTGCACCCAAAACGAGAGCGTCCAAGCGTTCTTGCTCAGCTATGGTTAAAAGTGATTCAAGTTTTTCCACAACAAAAATTTTGGCATTATATTTCTCAAATCCTCTCTTTATTTTCTTTGCTAAATCATAAGGAATAGAAACCAAAAATATCTGACGCTTAAATTTTTTTTCCATAAAAACATCATTTAACAATTCTAAACAACTTATTCCAGCGTATTTTCTTAAACAGACCACTTTGGTCTTTATTCCAAGACAACCAAACGAAAGAAGCCTTGCCTACAATATGGTCTTCCGGTACGAAGCCCCAGAAACGAGAGTCCGCCGAATTGTGTCTATTGTCTCCCATCATCCAATAATAATCCATTTTGAAAGTATAATTTTTTGCAGGCTTGTCGTTCAAAAGCCATTGGTTGCCTACTTTTTTCAAACTATTACCTTCAAAATTTACAATAGCACGCTGATAAAACAACACATTATCGTCATTAAGTTCTATGGTCATACCTTTTTTTGGAATAACCACCTTACCGTAATAATCCACATTCCAATTATATTTATCGGAATAAGGGAATAAATCATCATATTTAAATCCCTTCATTGTTATGGCGGGTTCTATGCTATTGACATATTCTTGTTGCTTGATTTTGTTTATCAATTCTTTACTCAAAGGCAAGGTTGGGTATGATTTCAAAGTGCTAATGGACTCTTGCCCTATACGTAAGCCTTCAAAAAATTTCCTTACATCATTGGAATCACAAGGCATATTTTCATATTTCAAAGGTATGTATATTTGGCAATGCACCAACGTATTGTCATCCAGCAAAGAATAATCATATTCTTTTTGGGATAAAGGTTTTGCAAACTGTCCTTTGAAATAATCGTTGATTATTCCGATTTGATATTTTGGCAAATCTGCATACCAATAACAATACATAATGGACATATCCTCTTTGCTTACACCTATGTTTAAAAGTTCTTTCTCGTTTATATAATAACCGTCTTTTATTTTTATGGTATAAGTCAATTGATAATCTTCCGGCGAGTCTATTTTTTGTCCGTTAATATAAACTTGTGCATTTTTTATTTCCAAAGTTTCTCCCGGCAAACCAACACAACGTTTTATAAAGTTTTCTCTCTTATCCACAGGACGTGATATTATATCGCCAAATTCCTGTTTGTATTTCCAAACATTCTCTCTGCCATATTGTCTCACCAAAGAATAATAACTCTTGTTGCTTTGATAAACAGTGCTCAATGTGTCTCCATCCGGGAAATTAAACACAACCGCATCACCACGTTTTATTTTTCCAAAGCCGGGCAAACGGTGATATTTTAGTTGCAAAGATTCTATATATGATTTTGCTGTGGTAAAAGGTAAAGTATTATGTACCAAAGGAAAACTCAAAGGTGTCATCGGTACTCTCGGGCCATAGGCAATTTTGCTGACAAACAAATAATCACCAACCAAAAGACTTTTTTCCATAGAGGAAGAAGGTATTTTATAGGCTTCAAAGCCAAAGGTTCTTATTATTGTAGCGGCAATAACAGCAAAAATAATGGCATCTGCCCAATCTCTTGCTGCACTTATTTTGTGCTTTGGTGCATCCTTGGGGTTGGTATAGATTTCTTTTTTACTCCAGCCCAAAATAGGCAACATAACAAAAGGAAACAATGCAACCAATATTTGATAACCGAGAGAATATTTTTTAAAACACTTTGCAAACTCTACGAATATAAGTATTATGGTAAATATGTTCAAAAAAGGTATCATACAATAAACAAACCACCAATACTTTTTGTTTATTATCTTTGTGGCAATCCATATATTATAGAAAGGTATCAAAGAAACATAACCCTTATATCCTGCCTTACTGAATATTCCCCACAAACCTACAAATACCAAGATGGTCAGTATTGCAAATATCAACAAATATATATCCATATTTTTTTACTTTAAAGAAAATGTAATATCCCTTTATATATATAATAAAAAGACCTTAACCTCGTTTATTTTATACTTTAAACGTTAAATTTATATTATTATTTTAATATTATGAAAAAAAGTATCATAGTCCTTACGTTACTTGTTATTTGTGGGCTGGCAGACAATATTTCCGCACAAAACAAATCTTTGGAAATAAACACAAAAAAAATGGCTCACCTGATGTGGCTTATAAACTCTTATTATGTTGATACTTCAAACATATCAAAACTTTCCGAAAAAGGTATTGAAGCAATGCTCAAAGAACTTGACCCTCACTCTGTCTATATTCCGACAAAGGAAGTCCAAAATATGAATGCTCCTTTGCAGGGCAATATTATAGGCATAGGGGTTACTTTTCAACTTTTGAATGATACGATACACATTATGGACGTTGTGGCAGAGGGGCCGGCAGAGAAAGTGGGTATTTATCCGGGTGATAGAATAATAAGAGTCAATGATACAGTGGCGACAGGCGATAGTATCAATAATGAATGGGTTATCAATAGACTGAGAGGCAAAAAAAACACTATAGTCAAAGTAGATATTGACCGCAAAGGCAAAGGTGTTATTTCCTTTGATATAAAAAGAGACAATATTCCGTTAAACAGTATAGATACTTGGTTTATGATAGACAAAGAAATAGGCTATGTATCGCTTAGACGTTTTTCTCAAAATTCAGATGAAGAGTTAATAAACGCCATCAACGATTTGAAAAAGCAGGGTATGAAAAAACTCATTTTTGACCTTAGAAGTAACGGTGGCGGCTATTTGGAAAGTGCTTTCAAAATATGTGAAGAGTTTCTGCCCGATAATAAAATGGTTGTTTATACTCAAGGCGAAAAACAACCTCGCCAAGAATGGAAAACCTCAAAAAGAAAAGGTGTTTTTGAAAAAGGCAATATGGTTATTCTTACAGACGAATATACTGCTTCGGCTTCGGAAATTACCTCGGGAGCAATGCAAGATTGGGACAGAGCGGTTATAATGGGCAGGAGGACTTTTGGCAAAGGTTTGGTGCAAAGACCTTTTAATTTGGAGGAAGACGGGTCGCAAGTAAGGCTTACCGTGGCAAGATATTATATTCCTTCGGGGCGTTGCATACAAAAACCCTATGACAACGGTGCTGATGATTACAGATTGGATTATCAAAAACGTTATTCTCATGGAGAAATGGTTTATGCCGATTCTATTTCTTTTGCCGATTCTCTTAAATACTATACCAACAATAATCGCCTTGTCTATGGAGGCGGAGGCATAATGCCGGATATTTTTGTGCCTATGGATACCACAAGAGCCTCCGACTATTATATCAACCTGAGAAGCAAAAATCTTTTCAATGAATTTTCTATCAATTGGACTGAAACCCATAGAGAAGAGTTCTTAAAAAAACATCCGACATTTGAAGACTTTGATAAGGCTTGGAAATCATTGAATTTGTTAAAAGAATTTCAAGACTACGCTCTTTCACATGGGGTAAAACCTACTGAAATAAAAACCGAATGGGTGGACAATATGCTCAAAAACTACTTGCAAGAGTTGAAAAAAGATTCTACCAAAACTTATACCTCATACACAGATTATGCAAATAATATTTTTGAAAACGATTCCATGTTGAAAACCATTTTGGAACAAGCCCAACAAGAGGACGAAAAACAACAAGAATTGGTAAAAAGTTCCAATATTTATATAGAGTCCAACCTAAAAGGATTTATTGCAAGAAATCTTTACGGTACGAAATATTATTATAAAAGCGTATCTCAAAATGATGAAACTTTGCAAAGAGCCGTAGACTTATTAAAAAACGACAAACAATACAACGAAATATTAAAGGAAAGGAAGAAGTAAAATTTTTTCCTGCTTCTACTGATAAAGGGAAAGGGTGTTTATTCTTTCCCTTACTTTTTCAGGTAACAAATATCTTATGCTTTTCTCATTCTTTATCAATGCACGTATATAGGAGGAGGAAATATTTATCAAAGGAGGTGTGAGCAAGTGTATATGTTCGTTTGTTTGCAGAGGTTGATATTTGGTGTTTTCTCGTGGATAGACGTATATATCATAATTATTCAGTATTGTGTTATAGTCCTTCCATTTATCAAAATTTTCCAAGTTGTCCTGTCCCATTATCAAAGAATAGGTATTGTGAGGATAAAGAGTTTTGAGATGTTGTAAAGTGTTTATTGTATATGAAGGTTTGGGTAAAGAAAACTCCACATCGCTAACAAAAAACAAGGGATTGTCCTCTATTGCCAAGCGTACCAATTCCAACCTTATGGTATCATCTATTAAAATATTTTTATCTTTCAGCGGATTGTGAGGAGAAACGACAAAACAGATTCTATCCACAGAGGTATTTTCCACAATGTAGTTGGCAAGTATCAAATGACCATAATGAATAGGGTTGAAACTACCAAAATACAAACCTATATTTTCTCTTTTTTTCATTGAAATGTAACCATATTTTATCTTACAAAAATACAAAAACAAACAAAATACTTCCACTTATACATCAAAAAATAAATCACAGTCCCTGCCCCGACTTATGCTAACAAAAAGTAACGGCTTTGCCCTTAAAAAACACCCAACGGGTGCGGCTTTGCCCTACGAAAACAGGCTTAAAGAAAGCCAAAAAGTAACGGCTTTGCCCAATAAAACAGGCTGAGCCTGAAATTTAATTGATATACACTAAAAAGTCAAAAATAGGGGTGCTACTATTGATTATCAATTACTTAACCTTTTTTAAAGGGTAAAAAATGGCTTAAAATCAGCCTGTGGCTGTGGTTTTCAGCGTTTTCGA
>CAZITO010000061.1:0-13998 GCA_964542225.1 uncultured Bacteroidaceae bacterium
GCGTTTTATTTTATCGAAACGCCGATTCGTCGAAATGAATCGGCGATTCATTTTTGTGAAACGGGCGAAGAAAAAATTTTTTCCTTAAAAAACCGCTCGAAAACGCTGAAAACCACCATTTTTGCCCGATTTTGACCCTTCGAAAAAGGTTAAGTAATTGATAATCAATGGTAGCACCCTTATTTTTGACTTATAAATGTATATCAATTAAATTTCAGGCACAGCCTGTTTTATAAGGGCAAAGCCACTACTTTTCGACTCTTTCTCAGCCTGTTTTCATAGAACAAAGCCGCACCCATTGGGTGTTTTATAAGGGTAAAGCCTTTACTTTTCTTATAGGTTATTATGAGTTGTGATAAGTTAGCATAAGAGCAAAATATTAAGTATAAGTAATTGAAACACTCTTTGTTGCTTATATCAAATTAACGTTAACTTAAGATAACCCGTTTTAAGCATTGTCAAATTTATACTATTATACCACTACCATAGCATATTTTGGCTTCTTTATCATAAATCACACCAAACTGACCTTGTGCCACACCTTGCAATTTATTCTCAAAACGCACGTGGTAAATTTCTCCTTGCTTTACAATCCAGCCCTTCGTAAAATCGGGCGTATGCCTTATTTTCAATGTTATTTCCTTTTCTTTGTCAAATTCGCCCCAAACATCTTTTGTTATAAAATGAAAGTTTCCCAAATTCATTTCCATACCATATTGAGTAATAGGGTCATAACCTTGAGAAACATAGAGCAAATTGTTTGGAATATCTTTTTTGACAACAAACCAAGGTCCTCCACTAAGCCCCAAACCCTTTCTCTGCCCTATGGTGTGAAACCAAAAACCTTTGTGTTTGCCAAGCACTTTACCTGTTTCCAATTCTATTATTTTGCCCTCTTTTTCGCCCAAATATCTTTTGATAAAATCATTGTAATTTATCTTGCCAAGAAAACAAATACCCTGAGAATCCTTTCTAAAAGCGGAGGGCATCTTTTCTTTTTCGGCAATATTTCTTACTTCACTTTTTGCCATATTACCAATAGGAAATATTATTTTTTTCAATTGCGAATAAGATATTTGTGCCAAAAAATCGGTTTGGTCTTTGATTTTATCCTTTGCAGTGGAAAGGTATTTTAATTCATCTATATAAGTGGTTGTGCAATAGTGACCTGTGGCTATCAAATCAAAGTCCTTTCCCCATTTGTCGTTAAAGGCTCCGAATTTTATCATTTTGTTGCACATAACATCGGGATTGGGAGTAAAACCTTTTTTTACCGTTTCTATTGTATAATTTACAACAGTGTCAAAATACTCTTTTTGCAAGTTAACCACTTCCATTTTACAACCATATTTTTTTGCAATATAGGAAGTTATCTCAACATCCTCCTCTTTTGGACACTCCGAATCGTCCATACCTATCATTATGTAAAATATAGTGGGAGTTATACCTTGCTCCTTTAATTTATACACAACAACAGAGGAGTCCACTCCTCCCGAAACCAACGTAGCCACATTCATATTTTTGAAAGTATTTTAATGATTTTGTTCTTTCTTTATAAAATTATTTATCAGAGATAAAAGTATATAAAACAAGATTATAAAAGGAATGGCATAAAAGTTAAAAAGAATAACAAACAACAGTGAGAAAGAAAGAAAAATAAATTTTATTTTATTATCTCGCCAAGATAAGTTTTTGAATTTCAAAGCAAACAAAGGCACTTCACTAACAAGCAACACTCCCATAACCATTGACAATATTATAATGAAATAAGGATTGTTCATTATGCCTTGCAAAAAATTGTGAAAATTCAGTGAGTTTATTCCCCAAAGAACAATGGTATTTGCCTGTAAATAATTGATAATAGGAACTGACAGCCAAATCAATGCGTTTGCAGGAGTGGGCAAACCTATGAAAGAAAGCGTTTGCCGTGTATCTATATTAAACTTTGCTAAACGATAACAAGACATTATTGCCATAAACAAAGGCAAATAACAAATCAAACCATTGCCCCAACGCAAAAAATCATAATTACACTGATTTTCCAATAATAAATTTACCGCTATCAAAGAAGGAGCCACTCCAAAAGAAACCACATCAGCCAAAGAGTCCAACTCCTTGCCTATTGCTCCACTTACCTTTAAGGCTCGTGCCGTCATTCCGTCAAAAAAATCAAAAATCGCTCCACATATTATAAAACAAGATGCCCAAACAGGCTCTTTCCACAACAACAGAGCAACAACAGACAACACTCCACAAAGAAAATTAAGAAGAGTTATAACATTAGGTATTTGTCTTTTCATTACTAATAACACTTTACTGATTGCAAAATTACTAATAAAATTCCAAATAACTTTAAAATATCTAAAAAGATACGACACTCTGCTAATGCTACAGCCAATAATCGGAATAAAGTTACGTTTTCTTCATTAAAGATTTGGGGAGCATTGAAAAATATATTTTATCTTTGCAAATTATGAAAAAGAGCAATCACATAACAGACTTGTTTGGTAAAAAGAAAATGTTTATACATTGGCTTTTTATGTTTGTATTGGCTTGTGGTTTTTCTTTTAAAGGTCATTCTCAAACAGATACGGTTTGTTTTACCAATGGTTTTCAAGCCTCTTTGGTCAATGATTCAATTGTGGATATGTGGGTTATTCTTCCAATGAGTAATGGTTATTGCGGCTATGTTGAAAAAAAACAATCTTCCTTGGGTAATACTTGGGTAAAACTTGATTATATTGACTATCAATTATTTCAAGTAAACAATCATGTTTATGATACATTGGACTATAATTGCAGAGATACCATAACATATAGACTGATAGAATATACATGTTATACTCCTACGATGGAAATATGCGTAAGTGCCGAACAGCAATTTATTGTAGGGGATATAGAAATACCCGATATGCCTCAAAATGCCTTGGTTTCAATAGATGATAATCAAAAACTTACTTTTGCCTTTTCCCCTTCCCTTGCAGAAGATGTTATGGGTTATGTGATATGCAAGGGAAATCCTTGTGTGTCTTTGGATACCATTTGGGGCAAGGAGAATAATTATTATGTTTGCAATATCTGTGATGTGGAACAAATCAACGAACTTGCCATAATGTCTTTTGATACTTGTATGAATACCTCTTTGAGAAGCGACAAAATCAATAATATGGTACTCATTGCAGACGGGCAGGATTGCTCGCAAAATATAAACTTATCATGGAATGAATATGTAAATATGCCTTCGGGCTTAAATAGGTATGAAGTGCATTTATTGAATAATGGTGATGTTTCTTTGCTTAATACTCAATATACAAGTGCAACAATAGATATATCCTCGTATAATGGAGATTTGGTATTTTTTATAAAAGCCATAGGAAACGATGAGTCTTTTTTTGCCAATTCAAACAGAATCGTTATCAGTCAAACAGCCACAGACACATTGAAATATATGCGTTGGCAAAATGCTTCGGTAAATTTTGATAATAAAAGTATTGCTTTGCAAATAGAGGTGGATAACTCTATTCCCGTAGAAAACTATAAATTGTATAGAAAAGAAGAAGGAGAGGAGAATTTTGTTTTTGTAAAAGAAATTGCCTATACGGGAGAAAGTCTTATAGACATAGAAGACAAACTAAACAAGGAGGCTTGTGGCAGTGTGTATTTTTATTATTTGCAAGCCCCCGACAGATGTGGCAATACATTTACCTCTTCTCCTGTTTGCACCACTTTTAAAGCAAACGTTGACGAAATAAATACAAATACCAATCGTATTACATGGACTTCCTTTAATTTGTTTCCAACAGAAAGGTATGATATTTATCGTTATGAACAGGGGGATGTCTCTCCTATCAAAGTGGGAGAATCTGCCATAAATGCGTTTAACGATATGCATGGAGGAGTTATTTCTTCTGCGGATAAGTTATATTATTACGTTACAGCAATAGGTACGGATGGTCAAGAAACTGCCAACTCCTCTCATAATTATTTAAAATACGAAACTTTGTTTTTTATCCCCAATGCCTTTGACCCTACCGAAGGCTCTATAACAGAAATCAAAACCTTCAAACCCTTGCTTTCACATATAAAGAAAGAAACCTATCTATTTACTATTTACAACAGATGGGGGACGACACTTTTTTCAACCAATAAGACAGAAGAAGGCTGGAATGGAGAATATAAAGGAAAACTTTGCGAAACAGGTGTTTATATATACAAAATCAGATATATCAACTCCAATGGCAAAATGGAGACTCATTCGGGAACTTTTATGCTCTATGACTAAAACTTATTTTTAAACAATATTTTGCTCTTTCCACTCTCTATCAAAGTACATAAGAGAGGTATAACCTTTGGCTTTTAATTCCTCCAAGGCCGTATCAAAATACAAATCCGTTTCATCGCTTTTGTGACAATCGGAAGAAAGGCAGATTTTTATATTTTTTTCTTTCATATAACGCCACCAATCTTTTGAAGGGTAGTAATCGGTATGTCTTTTCTTGTATAAGCCACGAGTATTTATTTCACAAATAACATCATGCTTTTTTATCTCATCCAAAAGAGCAATAATCATATCTTTGTACCAAGTGGTTTGATTGTCAAAAAAACGTCCTCTGTTATGCATGGCGACCTTATCGGGATGAGCAATTACATCTATTTTATTTTTTTGCATCATCTCTATTTGTTGAGAAAAATAAGCCTCACACGCCCTTTTTATATCATTATCAAAAATTTCCTCTAACCCCCTATCATACACATTTGGATCATGCCCGTCTATAAACCAAGTTTCTCTATTTGTATTATGCTCCTTTACCTGATGTACACTGCCTATTATATATTCCAAACCATAGTCTTTGGCTTGAGAATATATATTTTCCTGTATATCGCAAATAAAGTCCATTTCCATTCCTACAAAAACTTTTATCTTATCTGCATATTTTTCCTTCAATCGTTTGTATTCGGCTATGTAAAGAGGAACTTTTTCTTTGTCTATTGCAAAATTATTTTCAAAAGGTACGGGAGCATGAGCAGAAAATCCCCAACAATCAAAACCCTTTTCTATGGCAGAGCATATCATCTCCTCCAGGGAACTTTTGCCATCACAAAATAAAGAATGACTATGGTAATTTGTTTTTAAAAGTGTGTCCATTGTAAGTTAGTTTTTTTATTGCCAATCTTCGTTTGCAAAATTACAACTTTTTCCTATCTTCTATACAGGGTCTACGTCTATGTATATGCGAATTGCAGAATTTTCTTTTTGAGCCAAAAACTCCTCATTCCATTCTCTTAATCTGCTTTTAGACAATGAATAAGAAATCTTGTTTTCTATTTTAAGCCAAATCTCTTGTATGTAAAGATTACGTATTCTTGCAATACTTGGTTCTTGAGGTCCAAACATACGAGTACCAAAAATTTCCCTTAACCTCAGTGCATATTGCAGGGCTTTGGTTCTCAATAGTTCCCTGTCTTTATGCTGAAGAGTGATTTTTATCATTTTACAAAACGGAGGAAAGTTAAGCCTCTTTCTATCTATGATTTGAGAGGAATACATTCTTTTATAATTATGTTCGCATACATCTCTCAATATCTGATTATAAGGGTCGTATGTCTGAATAATTACTTTACCTCTTTGATTTCTACGCCCTGCCCTACCGCTTACTTGTGTAAGGGTTTGAAAGGCACGCTCGTATGACCTAAAATCAGGGTAATGCAAAAGAGAATCGGCATCCACTACACCCACCAAACCGACATTGTCAAAATCCAATCCTTTGGTTACTATTTGAGTTCCCGTAAGTATATCGGTCTGTCCGTCTGCAAAATCTTTAATTATTTTTTCATAAGCATCTTTTTGTCTTGTTGTATCTATATCCATACGCGAAACTTTTGCCAATGGAAAATAGATTTTTATTTCCTCTTCTACTTTCTCAGTTCCCATGCCCACAGTACGCAAAGAATGAGAATGACACTGAGGACAAGAGGAAAGTAACTCCGTAGTATGACCGCAGTAATGGCAATTGAGGCTGTGTGTATTTTTGTGCAGTACCAAAGAAACATCACAATTAGGGCACTTTGCCTCATAACCGCAAATATTACATCTTATGCGGGGTGCAAAACCTCTCCTGTTTTGAAAAATTATGACCTGTCTTTTATTTTCCAAACATTCATTTATGGCATCATAAAGCATTTTTGTAAAAATACCATACATTGCCCTCTGTTTTGTATATTCCCTAATGTCCGCTATAAATATCTCTGGCAAAAGCGTTTTGGAATATCTATGCTCTATGGTCAATAATTGATACTTTCCCTGTAAAGCAAGATAATAAGCCTCTATACTTGGAGTAGCAGAAGCAAGCAGAGTCTTTGCCTTAAAAAGTTGTGCCAAATACATGGCGGCATCTTTGCCATTGTAGTGTGGCACGGGTTCTGTTTGCTTAAAAGAAGCATCGTGTTGCTCATCCACTATAACAAGTTTAAGGTCTACAAAAGGAAGAAAAACCGCACTCCTTGAGCCCAAAACTATATCAAAACGATTATTTTTATTTTCGGTTTTACATCTTTGCCAAATCTCCGCTCTTTCCATAGTGGAGTATTTGGAATTATATACACATATACGATTGCCAAAATATTTTTCCAAACGTTGTATGAGTTGGGTTGTTATGGCTATTTCGGGAATAAGAAACAAGACCTGCCCACCACTTTGTAAAATATGGTCTATCAACTTGATATATACCTCTGTTTTACCGCTTCCCGTTACTCCGTAAAGCAAAGAAACGGGTTGAGTTTGCCAATGCTCTATTATCTGATTATAAGCAAAAAGTTGCTCTTGGTTCAGAATAATATCTGCTACCTTTAAAGTATTTTTAAGTTCTTTTAAACGTGATACTTCCACTTCACATTTTTCAAATACTCCGTTTTTTATCAAAGTTTGTATGGAAGAATCGGAGCATTTTTTTTCTAAAAGTTCAACCTTTCTTACCATATTCTTTCCTTGCAACAAAGAAAAAAAAGTAAGCATTACCTTATTTTGAGCAGCGTATCTATGATTGGAGTCTAATTTTTCAAAAAGTTTTCTTCTCTCCTCTTCATTGGAGTTGTATGGTTCTTTGAGTTTGAGACAAGTTTCTTTTTTGGGAGCATAGATATTTTTGAGTTCTTCATCTGTTATCAATACATCTTTTTCTATAAGTTTGGCTATCAAAGATATCAATTCATTTGGAGAAAAAACATCTTGCAAATCAGAAATATTTATTTTGTTTTTTTGACTTACAAGTAGAAACATTTTCTGCTCTTGTTCGTCCAACGCCGATACATCACCGAGAAAATTAGGAGAAACTTGCACCACAGACTCGCTTTTTAATCTGAACGGAGCAGGCAAAGCAGCAGAAAGTACATCGCCTATATAAGCAACATAATAGGAGGCTATCCAAGAAAAGAAAGTTATTTGCAAAGGAGTCAAAATAGGAGTGTCGTCTATAATGTCCAAAATATATTTTGTTTTATAAGCAGGTACCTCTTGGGTGATATTTACCACTATGGCGGAATAGATTTTCTTTTTCCCAAATTGCACCGCGACCATTTGACCTACGGCAATCCTATCGTTCAACATCATCGGCACTCTATACCTATAGGAAGAGGGCAAATGCAAAGTCAATATTACATCAACAAATAATATTTTTTCCTCCTCCTTGTACATCAATCCTTGTTAAAAATCAAAATAGGTCTATTGTTTTTATATAAATACAGGTCTTCGTCTATTATAGCCCAAGAATCTATATCGTTAAGGTTGTTAAGATATAGCCTTTCCGTTTGTATGCTCTGAGATGGACAAGCCATTTTTGTACTGCCAATGTCTCTGAAAAGTATGTAATTCCTTTTTATAACAACTTGACCAACGTATGTATTACATCCCGAACAACCGCTTGCATATTCATTTTCAGGCGTAATTATCAGAGTTATTTTTTCCTGTCCTTCTTGGTAATTGATTTTTCTGTTGTTTAGTCTGTTAAGCACCCAAACCTTGTTGTATATGGAAGAGTCTTCCTCTTGCAAAAGAGCCATACCCTTTGCACAAGAAAAAACAAACAACAATAATATTATACAAACAATTCTTTGCATTTTTACTTTGACTTACTTATACCAAAAACCACGGCTTGAGACTTTCTCAAGCCATAGTTTTTTATTTGCGTAAATATTTTGCCTTTATTTGTTTGATTAGGCTTTGTTTGCAGAGCCCAAAACGTTTTTACATTTGTGTATGTAAAGTTCTTTCAATCTGTCTCTTGCTGGTCCAAGGTATTTTCTCGGGTCAAAAACTTCCGGTTGAGCAGAAAGCACCTCTCTTACAGCCGCCGTCATAGCCAAACGACCATCGGAATCTATGTTTATCTTACATACCGCACTCTTTGAAGCCTCTCGCAATTGGTCTTCCGGTATTCCTATGGCATCTTTTAAAGCACCGCCATGAGCATTAATACTCTTTACCAAATCTTGAGGCACAGAAGAAGAGCCATGTAATACAATAGGAAAGCCCGGAATACGTTTTTCTATTTCGTGTAAAATATCAAATCTCAATGGTGGTGGCACCAAAATTCCGTCTGCGTTGCGAGTACATTGCTCTGGTTTAAATTTGTTGGCTCCGTGACTTGTGCCTATGGAAATAGCAAGAGAATCCACACCCGTTTTCTTAACAAAATCTTCCACATCCTCAGGACGAGTATAAACATGCTCAGCCGCTTTAACATCATCCTCTATTCCTGCCAAAACTCCAAGTTCTCCTTCTACGGTTACATCGTACTGATGAGCATATTCCACAACTTTTCTTGTCAATGCAACATTATCCTCATAAGAATGAGCAGAACCGTCTATCATTACAGAGGAAAAACCATATTCTATACAAGATTTGCAAAGTTCAAAAGTATCACCATGGTCAAGATGCAAAACGATAGGTATAGCATAACCCAATTCCTTAGCGTACTCAACCGCACCCTGAGCCATATAACGCAAAAGAGTTTGATTGGCATATTTTCTTGCTCCACTTGATACTTGAAGTATAACAGGAGATTTGCTCTCTACACAAGCCTGAATTATGGCTTGCATTTGTTCCATATTGTTGAAATTGAAAGCCGGTATTGCGTAACCGCCATTGATGGCTTTTTTAAACAATTCTCTTGAATTGACAAGCCCTAAATCTTTATAGTTTACCATGATATTTCTGTGTTTTTATTGTTGTATTTGTTTGATTATAGTCAATAACTTACTACCAAGTGTCTTACTTATCTTGGCTAAAGGCATACGTACTATATTATCTCCATATCCCAATATTTCCAAAGCGGCTTTTATTCCTGCAGGATTTCCTTCTTCAAAAATAGCATTGGTAAAAGGCAACAGAGTATTGTGCAGGGCAAGAGCCTTTTTCATTGTTCCTTTTAAGGCAAAATTTACCATAGAACTAACCTGCTTTGGAAAAGCATTGGCAGTAACGCTTATAACCCCATTGGCACCACAAGCAATCAAAGGCAATGTTAGAGCATCCTCACCACTAACCAAAGAAAACCCCTCCGGCTTACATCTTAAAATCTCCATACATTGCGACATATCTCCCGAGGCTTCCTTTATACCGATAATGTTTTTGTTTTCCTCTGCAAGTTTTAAAACGGTTTCTGCCTTTAAATTACATCCCGTCCTACCCGGAACATTGTAAATTATCACAGGCAAAGGAGAACAAGAAGCAATAAATCTATAATGAGAAAAGAGTCCTTTCTGAGAAGGTTTATTGTAGTAAGGAGCAACCGATAATATAGCATCAAATTCATTGGCATCCAAATGAGTAATTTTACTGATGAGTTCTTTTGTGTTGTTTCCTCCCATACCCAAAACAACAGGCACCCTGCCATTGACATGGTCAAGAGTATAATCTTTTATAGCCGAAATTTCTTTATCCGTAAGTGTCGGATACTCACTTGTTGTACCCAAACAAACCAAATAATCCACTCCTTCCTCTATACAATTATCTATTAGTTTGCCAAGACTTGCAAAATCTATGTTTTCATGCTTATCAAAAGGTGTTACAAGTGCTACTCCCGTACCTTTTATGTTGAATTCTTTATTTGCCATAATTATAATATTTACTCTTTTTGTTGTTTCTCCTTTTGGAAAGATAAACTACCTTTAATTGCAAAATTAAGTTGTTTTTTCTTTATAACAAAACTTTTATTTGATAAACTTACATTTTCAATGGTTTTTTATCTTACTTAGGAGCCTTTTTTATGAGAAATATTGCCACAAAGCCAAATAAAACCAAAGGAATACTCTCTCCCAAAACAGGAGAAAGATTGCCATTGGTAGAGGCTGCAACCATTATTTTCATTAATAGAATAAGAATGAAAGCCAAAGCAATAGCCAAAGCAAGATTTGCCCCCATACCGCCTCTTTTTTTCTTACATGAAAGAGTTACTCCTATGATAGTCAATATAATAAAGGCTATTGGGTTAAACAATCGCTGATATTTTTCCACCAAAAGTTTTGGTACAAGACTGCTTCCTTTCATTGTTTCTCTTTGTATGGCATTATTCAACTGAAAAAAATCCAAAACATCAACCTTAAACAATTTGGCATTGAAATCCAAAGGCTTCAATCCGTTTTTTATTCTCATAGTACTGCCTTTGACCAATTTCTCTTGTTTTCCGTCTATTTCTCTTATGGCATAATTATATAGGAGCCAATCGTTTTGCAGGCTATCATATTTTGCCTCATCCGCCGTGATTCTTTTGACCACTGCATTGTTATCAAAAGTTTCCTGTACAAACATATAGCCTGTATTTATCTCGTTGTTGTAAGAAAGCACATAAACCTGAGTATTTTTGTTGCTTTGTATGTGTATATTGTTTTGAATATTGGTGTACTTGTTTCTATAATACTTTTGTTCAAATTGATAACGAGTTACATTCAATTGAGGAATCAAAAAATTGGACAGATATAACATAATGACACCTACAAAAACAGCAGAAACAATATAAGGTCTCAGCATTCTTTTGAAAGAAATGCCTGCGGCAAGTATGGCTGTTATTTCAGAACGCATGGTTAAACGAGAAGTAACAAAAACAATGGATATAAAGAAAAACAAATGACCAAATTGATTGGTGTAAAAGGGAGCAAGATTAAGATAATAGTCCAAAAGCACCGCCTTTAAAGGCGCCTCCCTATCTATGAAATCATCTATCTTAAAACTCAAATCTATGATGATAATAACAAAATCTATCAAAATAATAGAGACAAAAAAAGTCGCAAGTACTTTTTTTATAATGTACCAATCCAAAGTATTTAGAAAATAAGATTTTCCACTCTTGTTTTTTAATCCCTTATAGTTTGCCATGCAGAATTTTGAAAGTTTTCTTTTTTTTAAAGTCTTGTAGATAATTTTTTTACCATCATATTTTTCCACGCCAAAAAATCTCCTTGCAAAATATGTTCTCTTGCCTGACGCATAAGTTCCAAATAAAAAGCAAGATTATGTATGGAGGCTATTTCCAAGGCCAATAACTCAGAGGAAACAAAAAGATGTCTGAGGTAAGCCTTAGAATAAAGAGTATCTACTTTTGCAGTACCATTAATGTCTATGGGAGAAAAGTCCTCAGCCCATTTTTTGTTTCTCATATTCATAGTACCCTCCATTGTGAATAGCATGGCATTTCTGCCGTTACGTGTCGGCATAACACAATCAAACATATCTATACCCAAAGCAATACCTTCCAAAAGATTTTGAGGAGTACCAACACCCATTAAATAACGAGGTTTATCCTTAGGAAGAATATCCGTGCAAATATCGGTTATTTCATACATTTGCTCGGTAGGTTCCCCGACTGAAAGGCCTCCCAAAGCATAACCTTCCGCATCGTATTGTATCACATTTTCACAAGCCATCTTTCTAAGGTCTTTATATACACTACCTTGCACAATAGGGAAAAGACTTTGATGATAATCATATATTGGTTGGGTGGAATGAAATCTTTGCATACAACGTTTTAGCCACAAAGAAGTAATGTCCAAAGATTTTTTTGCGTATGAGTAATCACAAGGATATGGTGTGCATTCATCAAAAGCCATCATAATATCGGCTCCTATAAGCCTTTGAGTATCCATTACATTTTCCGGAGTAAAATTATGCAAAGACCCGTCTATATGAGAGCGAAAAACACAACCTTCTTCTGTTATTTTTCTTATTTTGCCAAGAGAATAAACTTGAAATCCTCCACTATCGGTAAGCATAGGCTTGTTCCAAGAATTAAATTTTTGAATACCTCCCGCTTGGCGTATTATCTCGGTTCCTGGACGCAAATAAAGATGATAAGTGTTCCCAAGTATAATTTGAGCCTTAACCTCCACTGTCAGTGTGTCTATACCTACACCTTTAACACTTCCCACAGTGCCGACCGGCATAAATATGGGAGTAAGTATTTCCCCGTGTGCAGTGCTTATTTTACCAGCACGGGCTTTGCAATCTTGTGATATATAGTTAATTTCAAAGTTCATGTTAAGTTATTAACAATTTTTAGTAAAGAAAATTTTTTACAAAAGTACTCATAAATAGTGAATAATGAATAAATTTGCATAAAAATATTTCGCGTTGTTATGTTTGATTTTTTGAATTATAAATTCTCTGTTTTGACTCTAAGTTTTGCTATTGCTGTAGGTATAATTGTGATAATGGAATTGTTACATTACATAATTGTTTATGGCAGAATTGTTTTTTACAAACCAAAAAGCAAAGATGAAACACCTTCCAACACCACTTCGGAAAACGAAGGGGTTAGCGTGGTTGTGGTAGTGAACAACAATTTAGAAGCCTTAAAAAAAGATTTTGTTATGATATTGGAACAAAATTATCCGCTGTTTGAAGTTGTTGTAGTTAACGAAGATTCACAGGACGATAGCGAATTTGTTCTACATATTTTACAAAAAAACTATTCTAATATAAAGGTTATAAATTTGGGGAAAAATGCAAACAATTTTTCCGATAGAAAATTTTCTCTTTCCATTGGCATACGCTCAGCCAAATACAACAATATAGTTTTAACAGATGTTACTTGTAAGATACAAGATTTTAATTGGTTAAAGAAATTATGTAATTCTTTTGTTTATAGTGATAAAAAAATACTTATAGGTTACAGTTCGCCGCAATACGAAAAGGGACTGACAAATAATTTGGCAAGATATTATCATCTTAATTGGGCTATGAATGTATTGGGATATGGTTTGTTAGGTATGCCTTTTTCTGCCGATAGCAACAATATGGCTTACAATAAAAAATTTTTCTTTGACAAAGGAGGACTTATTTCACAGTATAGGGATAAGTGCAGACAAGAGGATTATTTTGTATCTCGCTATGCCAACAAAAAAAATACAATGATAAACATTGCTCCAAGTTCGTTCTCTCTTTGTCTTGCCATGACTTCGTATTCCGAATTTAAACGAATAGCCTATTCTCGTTATATTTCTCATAGAACATTTCCTTTTATGACAAAATTGCGTTTGGCTATTCTACCATTGGCAACGCTGTTATTGTATGTATTGTTGGCAATGTTGATTATTTGGGGTATGCCATGGCAGTTTGCTCTTATTCCAATCATAATCAAATGGACAATGCAAATAATATATTACTATAAATGCAGTAATAAATTAAAAACCAAAATACCTTATTTATTTGCGCCTTTGTTGGAAATTTATTTTATGTTCTTTAACTTCAATTTAAGACTTAAAAAACTTTTCTATCGCAAGAAAACATACAAAATAAGGTGGAAGAAATAACACCTGTTAACCTATACAAAACCCTTAAAAAACACCCAATGGGTGCGGCTTTGCCCTTATAAAATCCCCTATGGGTGCGTTTACTGAAAATCAATAAGTTACAAATTAAAAAGTTGCACGCGTTTGGTCAGGTCGTAGAATCTTCGTAACTTTGCATAGAGAAATACCCCTATCACAAAATTCCTTATTTTTACCTTT
>CAZITO010000062.1:0-13975 GCA_964542225.1 uncultured Bacteroidaceae bacterium
AAATAACACCCGCAGGGTGCTTTATAGGGGCAGAGCCGTTACAAGCATCGCTTATATTTCAGAGGTAAAGCCGTTATGAGCGGTGCTTGTTAAAAATGGCAAAGCCAAAATGAGAAAAAGATTTACATAAAAATCAAGGGACACCCTTCAAAAAGTGTCCCTTTTCTTTTATTTCATACTTTACTTATGAATTTTAATATATTATTTTTGAAATAAATTCTATCAGAGAAATACTGCGAGGTGTTTGGCTGTCCATTCCGTCTATACCTATAACCTTATGATTTTTCACCGCTTTAAGTTGGTTATAAGGAGAGGTATTGCAAAAGTTTTCTACATCAGAAGTACGAATAAAAATAAAATCCGGTTCATTCTTAAATAATTGCTCTTTAGTAAAAGTCCAATTAAGACTGTTTTTTGCAATATTATCCGCCCCGGCTAAAGTAAACATTTCGTCTATATATGTGTTTTTACCTGAGGAAAAATCTCCGCTTGCTCCATAACCTACAACATAATATACCTTTGGTTTAACCCCTTTTTGAGTATTTTGAATTTCTTGGCTTTTCTGAGACACTTTTTCCAATCGTTGCTTGCAATCTTCTATTATACTATCAGCCTCAAACTCTTTTTCCAACAATTGCCCCAAAATATGAATTACCTTATACATACCTTCTATTTTATTGCTTTCCCTAAAAGATATTATCGGCAAGCCGGCATTTTCTATTTGAGAAAAAAGTTTCTTGGGCAACATAGAGGAAGTAATAACTACATCCGGCTTAAGACTGATTATTTTTTCTATATTCGGATTGCTAACACCCCCTACGCTTTGTATTTTTTTTACACTCGGGGGATAGTCACAAAAATCCGTCCTTGCTATCAATCTATCCTCACACCCCAAATCACAAATTATTTCCGTAATCTGCGTAGAAACTGAAACTATACGGGTATTATGTTTCTTTAACGGATTTTTCTGAGATACTACATAATTATCCGCTCCCATAAGGGGCGAATTTTCCTTCTTGCATGCACACAACAAAACAACAGTGGTCGCAATGAGACCAATAAAAATTATCTTTCTCATAAATCAAAATAATAAATTAGAATTTGCCTGTCAGCCAACGAACCAAGTCATTCCCGTTAGCATAAATCAAAAGAGCAAACAGCAATATCATCCCCACCATTTGAGCCCTTTCCATAAATTTTTCATTTGGTTTTTTGCGAGTTATCATTTCCCAAAGAGTAAAGACCATGTGTCCTCCGTCCAAAGCAGGAATAGGCAAAATATTCATAAATGCCAATATTATGGATAAAAACGCCGTCATATTCCAAAATATATGCCAATTCCACTGTGAAGGAAACAAAGAACCTATTGCTCCAAAACCTCCTATCTGAGTGGCTCCTTCTTTGGAAAAAACAAGTTTAAATTGTTTTACATAAGAAACCAACGTCCCTATACCCTGAGAGATTCCTTTTGGTATGGATTCAAAAAAACCATAACTCTTATGTACTACCTTCAATTCAGAAGAAAAATCTTTTTGATATGCTCCTATTTTGCCATTATTGTCCAAAGGAATTTTTACACTTTGTAATTGTTGATTGCGATAAAATTTTACCTCAACCTCATTGCCCGTGTTGCGTGTAACCATATTTGCAAATTCTGAGAAAGATAGCGTTGGTTTATCATTCAATGCCACTATACTATCCCCTATTCGCATACCTACTTTTTGAGCCAAAGAACCTTCTACAAAACCTCCTATAACAAAGGGAAATCTTGGTATGGCAAATTGCTTTTCACCATTGCCTATCATTTGTTTGGCAAAATCTTCCGGCAAAATTATTGTCTCTTTTTTTCCTTGCCTTTGTACAACTACTTTTTTTCCGTTGTTAAGCAGTATTTCATTTAACGCATCCTTTATCTCCCAAACATCTTTGCCATCAACAGAAATGATTTTATCTCCGTTTTTAAAACCATATTTAAGTGCTGTCGTATTATAATCATAACCGTAAGGAGTGTTTTGTATAGGCAAATGGTCTGTACCCCAATGAAACATTATAAGAGAGTAAATAACAAGTGCGGCTATAAAATTAACCAATACACCACCCGAAACAATAAACAATCTTTGCCATGCTTTTTTACTACGATACTCCCATGGTTGTGGCTCAGAGGAAAGTTTACTGCTGTCGGTGTTGTTTTCGTCTATCATTCCCGCTATAGAACAGTAACCGCCAAAAGGCAACCAACCTATACCCCATTCTGTATTATCGGGGTATTGTTCAAACTCTGTGGGAGATTTTTTGGAAAAAAACGAAAAATGCCATTTGCCATTGTATCTTTTGGCTCTTAAAAGAGAAAAATAAGGATTGAAAAACAAATAAAACTTTTCCACCCTCGTTTTAAATAGGCGAGCAAAACAATAATGTCCAAATTCATGTATTATTACAAGAAAAGATAAACTTAATAACAATGCTATAATCTTCATATCTATTTTTTTATGTTGTCTTAAAAATCTATTACTTGCCTCGTCCCTGTACTATGATTATAAAAGTATAAAGCAAAATTTTAATATCAGTAGCCATCGACATATTTTCCAAATAAAGCAGGTCATATTTCAATCTTTCTATCATTTCGTCCACAGTCTCAGCATAACCAAACTTTACTTGTCCCCAAGAAGTCATACCGGGTTTGATTTTTTGCAGTAATTTGTATTCAGGAGCCTTAATGACAATTTTGTCTATAAAGAATTGCCTTTCCGGACGAGGCCCTACCATACTCATTTTTCCAAAAAAGACATGAGCAAACTGAGGTATTTCATCCAAACGTACTTTTCGCATAAATCTACCAAAAGGAGTAATTCTTGGGTCATCGTCTCCCAAAGAAAGTTGAGGCCCATGCTTTTCTGCATCTGTGTACATAGAACGAAATTTGTACATCTTAAAAGGTTTGCCGTTTTTTCCTATACGTTCTTGTTTATAGAATACAGGGCCTTTGGAGGTAAGTTTGACCACTATTGCCACTGCTATATATACCGGCGATAGAATAATCATTGCTATCAATGAAGCAAATATATCAAATATTCTCTTCATAGAAAACTCCCAAGGTTCCATTTGCTCTTGAGATATTCTAACCAAAGGAACAGAAAATATGGCTTTCATTCTGATATTTCCGGTCAAAAGGTCTTTCCTATCAGAAGGTATATACATTTCTACATTTGGCTTCTGTATGGAAAAAATTATATTATATATTTCATTCTCATCTTTTGAGTGAAGAACAATGATAACTTTCTCTATACCATGATTTTCTATAATTTGTCCTATATCCTCAATAGAGCCTAAAAACTCAATATCAGTTTGCTCAAAAACTTCTTTTTTCTTTCCGTCAAGGGTTATATATCCACTAAAAGCAACACCCGAGGAAATCATCTGCTGTCTGATTTCATCGGCAATTTGCAAAGCCTTGTTTTCATCTGAAACAACCAAAAGGGTTGGAAAAATAAGTCTGCCGGTATGTACTTTGTGTACAGTGGCTGAGGTTATCAAAAAACGGGGAATATAGGTAAGGAAGAAATGTAAAGTAAGTAATATGGTAAAAGAAAAATAATAATTCTTGTAGGTGTGTATATAATCGTCCAACAGAAAGGCAAAAAATATAATAATAACCCCTATAACACTGACAAGAAAAGTTTGTATCAAATCTTTTAAACGAGAACGCTGATAAATATTTTGATAAAAACCTTGCGCATAGTACAAAATCAACCAAAAAATAGGTATAAAAATTATACCCTTAATAAAGTTGCTATCACTGAATACCTGATTTATATCATTAAATAAAGCGTGTTCTATGGATATCTTTCTGAATAAGAAAAAGATTACCCACGCTAATAATGCACTACAGAAATCTGAGATAACATATTTGGCAACTTGAACTCTCTTGTTTAGCATCGTAAAAGTATTGTATTTTATTCAGGGAAGTGTATTACCTTTATGTTATCAATGTGAATGTATCCGTTCGTAATATTTTTTGTATTAAAAGGTTGAAAATATATTTTGAATGGTTGATAAGAAATTTGCGACCAAACCTTTCCCAAAATTATATACATTTTTCTCCAACCGATAGCATCGTTTTCTTTAAGTCTCATAGCACTGACATAGGCCTGTCTTGTAGTTGTTGAGGAAATTCTACCATAAATACCAACCTCAAAAGGTATGTTGGAATGATAGTCTATTTCCAATATCATGGCGTTGGTATTGGAGCAAACAACACTGTCCTTTGACAAAATCTTATATTCATCCTTTGAAGTGGTGGAATACATGGCAAGACAATTGTTGCCGTACTTTACACTATCATTGCCAATAATGGAAAAATATTTATTCCTGTCCGTAGTATCGGACACAATGCTTTCAAAGGGCGACAGACCGTTTTCAAACAAATAATAAAATGATATGTCTGACCTATCCTTATTATACATAACTTCCTTTACACCCATATCTATCACTTGTCCGGGTTTTAAGTCTACTTGCTCTGTGTAATAAGTATAGAAACGATAATAATCCCTTGTTGCCGCCATACCATTATACTTTACACCCGGTTCCAAATCTATGGTATGTCTGCCCTCTTTGAGTATAGGAATACGCACTCCCGAACTATCCTTTGGCAGAGAATACATTCCAAGATTTTTCCCATCAACAAAAACCCAAACGTCTGTAATATCACTTGTAAGGAAACCCTCTTGTTGTTCATAATTAAATTGAGGATTTTCCACCACTTTAAACCCTTTAAACTCTATATACGAGGGAATCTCTTGCTCTCCTTCAAAATTATCACAAGAAGCAAAAAACAATGATGTTAATAAACAAAGTGCGATTATATGATATATATATTTCATTCCTCTTATTATCTTAATAATAATTTAACGTATTACTTAGTGTTTTATTTTATGGGTAAAAGTTTCTTTTAGTTTTGCGGGTAAATCAGATTTTCTTCTTTGATATTTAATAACACCTCATCCAAATACTTTTGGCTTTCTTTTTTTGCCAAAGACAGATTATGTAAATTATAATTGCCACAATCCTTAGCGGTGGCTCCCGGTATATCTCCTTTGTAAAGGGCGACAAATTCAAAGGTTTCTATCATCAGATTTACAATGTCTTTGCTTTCCAAATCTCCTTTTAATATAAGATAATTTCCCGTCAGACAGCCCATAGGTCCCCAATAGATGATTTTGTCTTTCCATTGTCGGTGATTTCTTAAAAAAGTGGCTGCCAAGTGCTCTATTGTGTGTATGGCACCACTATCCAATGCCGTCTCTCTGTTTGGCTCTTTCATACGAATGTCAAAAGTGGTAATGGTTTCTTTTCCAACTATGTCTTTCCTTGAAACATATATACCTCTTAACAGTTTCTCATGATTTATGGTAAAACTTGCAATTTTTTCCATACAGCAAATGTATTTTTATTTTAAGGTTTCTATAAATTGTTTTGTAAGGTTAAAAGAATTATTTGCCAAAGTGTTCCAAAAATCTTTGTATTGGTGTAAAGGATTATTCTTTAAAGGTATATCGCTTATTATTCTAAACGAGCAAAAAGGAATATTCCTTATGTAACATACTTGAGCAATGGCACAACTTTCCATATCTACGGCTTTGGCTTCGGGGAAACAGTCTAAAATACTTAATACCTTTTCTTTGGTTGTTACAAACCAATCTCCTGTAAGAATAAGCCCGGAATGTATTTTATTTGAGTAATTCAACTGTGTTGCCGTTGATACTATGTGATTTGGAGTGCTGAATCTTGAGGGCAAACCTTGTACTTGCCCAAATTGATTTTCCTCTCCGCAAAAAACATCATGATATGCCAATTGTGAAGATACCACAACATCCATAGGTTCCATAGATATATCCGTACCCCCTGCCACTCCGGTTGATATAACCAACTGAGGTGAAAACATATTCAGCATATTTTCCGTACCCATTGCAGCATTTACTTTGCCTATTCCACATTGCATAAGAATTATTTCGTGTTCTCCTATTTTTCCTATGGTATATTTGTAAATGGAGTTGGTTATTTCTTGTTTGGATTCCAAAAGTGAAATTATGGAGTTTAACTCCTTTTGCATTGCAACTATCAAACCTATTTTCATATAATTTGTTCCTTTAAGTTAAAAAAATTAGAAAGGATAACCTACACCAAATTGTACTGCTATATCTTTAAATTTGGAATCATCCAAAACAAAACGTTCTTTAAGGTCTTTGCTCGGGTCCCAAACCTTAAGTGCAAAATCAACTCTCAAAATCAAAACTTTTGCATTTATTCTCAAACCCAAGCCTATATCTGAGGCTATCTCTTTGTAAAAATCTTTGCTTATTTTTCCTCCTTCCATACCTGAAACGTTGTTTAATGTCCATATATTTCCGGCATCTATAAAAGAGGCTCCTTCCAAAAAAGGGTCAAGCAAAGGAAATCTGTACTCTATACTCATACCGAATGCAATATCTCCTGCTCTATCATACTTCATTTCACCTTCGGGCTTGCTGTGTCCCGGGCCCAATTCCCGCAATTGCCAACCTCTTAGAGAGTTTGTTCCTCCGGCAACAAAACTTTTTTCATACGGCAGAGCCTCCGCATTGCCGTAAGGTATGCCTATACCACCATACACCTTATAAACCAACGAAGACTTTTGGGTAAGATAGTTATAATGTATAAAAGTGAAGTCCGTTCTTATGTATTGAGAGAACGGTATGTTAAAAATGGTGTAACTTCCGTTTTCATCTTTGGACTGATTGAAGATTGTTGAATATGCGTCCAAAACATTTCCAGCCGTTTCTATATTGAAAGAAAAATAATTGAAATTTCTTTTGTTATTAACCACTTGACCATTGTACAAATAAGAATATCTCATAGCCATAACAAAGTGGTCAGACATTTGATAACGTATCCTTCTGCCCATACTGTTTATCAATGCTTGATAATCATTGTCTGTGATATTCATATTTACATAATTGATGTCTAAAGGAATAAAAGACAAGAATTTTTTTTCTGTGGAATTCCAACTATAACCAAACGTAGCATTGAATATGGAACGATTGTAGTAAGAACGTCTTTGCAAATCATAACCTGCTTTTATGCTTGTATGAGGGTGAAAACGCATGGAATAAAATTTGGTCGAAAATGGTGCTACAAAACGAGGCAATTCCAATCCAAAATCAATTCCTGATTCAAAGGCATTGAATATTTCCCAACCCTTAACATCGTGTTCTCCCAAAAATATTTTGCTATTTATCTCTGCGGCAAGTTTTAGTTTTATGGTAAAGACTTCTGCACCATGAAAAAGGTTTCTATTGTTGAAAGAGAGATTGCCTTCCATTCCAAAATTAGAGGAGTTGCCATAATTGATATTATTATCATTATTGGCAGAATAATTTAACTCAAACGAAGAAGACAGACTGATAGGTTGCAACATAGTAAGCCTTATATTGTTGAGAAGATTTATTGTGTCCGAGTCAAAAGGCGGAATGGGTTCGTATGATATATCTACATATTTAAAGTTTTTTAATTGAAGAAAAGCAGAATACATATTTTTGCTAATGGAGGGAGAGTATAATTGATTTTTCTGTACGAGAACACAACGTTGCAAAGTTTTATGTCTGATAATTGGTTTTTCGGTGTTGATAATAAAATAGGTCGGTACCAAAGGCATTTTTCTTTGCAACCTCGAATACTCCTTTACGGTATCTATTATTGGTAAATAGTCCGCAGAGGTAGAGGGTATGTAATTGGGCTCAATATAAATGTTTGATATTTTATAAAGTTTATGCGTTGTTGTGCTGCCTTCGTTGTCCATAGGGTTTTTGACAAGCATTTTTATTTTTGTCATATCCGTGCCTTGAGTTGTGTCTATTTCAAAATTTATGTATGAAGTATTGAAAGCAAAATAACCCTTTTCTTGCATAACGGAGGCTACATTTGAGCGAATCTGAGAAAGAATTGACTCATCATACCAATCACCTCTTTTTATTTGAACTTTTTTTATCAAAGGAAATATCACCTCATAAAGTTTTTCATCCTCCGTACTCAAATAAAAAGTATCTATTTTTGCCCTATAAGGTATCTCTATTATGTAATTCTCAACTCTTCTTTTTTTGTAATAGGACCAAGGAGCGTACCAACGTCTGACCTTAGAGAGAGTATCTGTAACTTTGGCAGAAAAACAGCCCGTGGAATTAAGATAAGTTTTAATGTTTTTTATAGAGGTGTTGGTATGTTTTTTACTCAACTCTACCGGTTTTTCGCCTACTTTTCTAAACAAATATTTTTCAAAAAAATTACAAGCCGTATCCTCTATTGGACGTGTGACAGAGTATATGTACATACCCATTTTCATTCCAAGCACTTTGTGATTTGGGTCTTGTTTTATGTAATTGACCACATTGTTATTGTCTATACCAAAGTTTTTGTTGTCTATATATATTTTATTCTTTGATAGCAAATACCCATCTTTGCTCAAATGTTTGTTGGGTGAGCAAGCCGTGAAGCATAAAAGAATAGCAACCATAAACAATAGTATGTAATATTTACGCTTCATTTATAAATAAGTTTTTATTTTGTTTAATATTTTCTGTGTTGCACCTGCGTTGTTTTTTACATAATCACCGCATAGCAAACAAGATTTTCTATAATATTCTTCATTTGACAACAAACTATCCACCCAAGAGGAAAGTTCTTTTGCGTTGTGTATCTCTTTTGCTCCTTTGATGCTGAGCAAAGTTCTTGCCTCATCAAATTTTTTGTTATTAGGACCAAAAGCAACAGGTTTGTAAAACACAGCCGCTTCCAACACATTGTGTATTCCTACTCCAAATCCTCCTCCTATATAGGTTATATCTGCTTTTCTATATATGTATGACAATATACCTATACAGTCAATAATGAGAACTTTCTTATTTGTGATGTTATCATTGTTTGCCTTTGAATACAATATATTGTCGGCAAAAAGTTTTTGTATTTCATTCAAATGCGTTTGGCTTATCTCGTGAGGAACTATTATCAATTTGAAATTTGGTTTATCTTTGAAAGCCTCGGCAATAATTTTTTCATCCTCCAACCAGGAAGAACCTGCTATAAATATTTTTTTCTCACCGCCACAAAAAGCCTCTATCAAAGGAAAATCCTTTGTCTGTTTGCTTATTTGCAAAACTCTGTCAAAACGAGTATCACCGCAAATCTCACCATTGTCATAGCCCATTTTTTTCAAAACCTCTTTTGTTACAGCATTCTGCACAAAGAAGACATTAAAATTTTTAAGTTGTTTTCTAAACCAAAACGAGTAAAATTTGGTCAGATAATGATTTTGTCTCAGTATTAACGAAACTTGAAATAATGGGATATCTCTTAATTCTATTATGTAATTGTACCAAAATTCATATTTGACAAAAAAAACTATGTTTGGATTTGCTAAATTTATGAAGCGCTTTGCATTCCTTTTGGTATCAAAAGGAAGATAAACCACATAATCGGCGTACTTGTAATTTTTTCTTATCTCATAGCCCGAAGGAGAAAAGAAAGACAACAATATTTTATAGTTGGGAAATTCTTGCTTAAAACTTTCTATAAGGTTTCTTGCCTGCTCAAATTCTCCCAATGAGGCACAATGAAACCACGCTATTTTGTCTTCTTTATTTATTTCTTTGAGTTTTTGAAAAGTAAGTTTTTGTCCTTTACACATTAACTTTATTTTTCCATTAAACAAAGAGAGCAAAAGACAAGATAATTTCAATAAATATATACCTATGTTATATATCAGCCTCATTGTGATTATGTTAATTTTTCTTTTTATTAAAAGAAGTATATTTTATCCGCTTTTCTACCAAAGAAAGGAAACATCCAACCGACTTTAAGGGAAAGCATATAATCGGTATATCTTGTATTGTCGCCCGACATCAAATCAAACTGATATTTTCTCGACATTTTTGTTCGTGCCATATAGCCTTGAACACCAGCATACCAATTGGCATAGTTATTTTTACTTATATGCATATAGCCCAAAAACACACTAAGCATATACCCTCGCATTTGTCTATCATAACCATAAGCATAGTCATCTTCCAATTGAGGCACTCTGCCAAGTGTGGATTGATAAACTATCTGATGTTGCAAATACCCCAAATTAAGCGTAACAGCCAACCCAGAATTGGGGTTTGAGAACCAAAGAGGAAAAATCCTTCCTACACCAAACGACAAAGAAAGGTTTCTGCTATAAGCAACCACGCCTGCATCCGTTCCCTCATTACCGACAACAAAGGGATTGGCATCATCGGTCATAAGATTTGACAATATGTTATCGAGATTTTTGACGTTGTTGTTTCCAAACTGAAAACAAAAGTCCAAAATATAGAGCCAATTACCTTTGGTCTTCCAGCCCAAATTTGCATCAACATTAAAAAAAGATTTGTATCTGTCTCCCATTTCCCCAAAAGGAAAAGTCCAACCCAAGGCTCCTGCAAAAAAAGGAGTGCTTATCGTTTGGTCTTCACCTACTATTTTTTCGGATTCTCCTATGTTTGGTGTTACATCTTTGTTATTTTGAGCCTGTAAAACACAAATAGAAATCAAAACAACAAGCAACATACCGACTACTTTTTTCATATTCTTTATTTTAAATACTTTTATACTATATTGTTTATTTTATTGTTTGCCAATTTTTTATCTCCTTTCTACAATGCTTTGTATACTTTGCCCGGCTTGGACAAAACAAAATCCTCCAACTCCAATTCCAACAAAAACGCCGATAACTCACTGACGCTTATTTTACACTCAAAAGCAAGTGTATCCATATCCATTTCTCCATTTTTCTTTAAAGTCAAATAAATCATTCTCTGTTTTTCGGGTAAATTGTCTGCCTTTTGGTTTATTGTTTCTTCTGTGTTTTGTGGTTCAAAAACCATTCTTTCCTCAACAGACCAAGACATAAGTGAAGCAATATTTGTCAAAGAAGAAAGAATATGAGCCCTTGAAGAATAAATCAAAAAATTACACCCTTCGGAATACTTGTCGCCCACTCTGCCCGGCACAGCAAAAACATCTCTATTATAATCATTTGCCAAACGAGCTGTAATCAGAGCACCGCCCTTTTTTGCCGCTTCAACTACAATAACCAAGTCTGACAAACCGGCAATTATTCTGTTTCTTTGAGGAAAGGTATAAGGACTTACATTCGTACCTGTGAAAAACTCCGAAATCAGTCCTCCCTGCTCTTTCATACTCTGAGCAAGGTTGTAATGTTCGCTCGGGTATATTCTATCCAACCCATGCCCCAAAACTGCAAATGTTGGAATATCACACTTTAAGGCAGTCCTATGAGACGCAGAATCTATGCCATAAGCCAATCCGCTAACGATGATAACATCCATTTTCTTTAATTCTTGTACGATTTGCTCTGTCATGGATTGCCCGTAAGGTGTTGCTCTGCGCGAGCCTACGATACTGACAATATGCTTATTATTAAAATCTCCTTTGCCATCAACAAAAAGACACATAGGAGGGTCGGGTATTTGTTTGAGATTGTGCGGATAGGAGGAATGAGTTACAAAGTAGGAGCGTATATTGTTTTTCTCCAAAAAATTCAATTCTTGTTCGCATCTGCGAAACATGGTCTTGTTAAGTATATCATCTATGGTTTTTTCCCTATTCTTAAATATGGCTTGCAAATCTTTTCTGTTTAAGGAAAACAAATTCTCGGGCGAGGATATATGCGACAGCAAATCCAAAGCTGTTTTTGACCCTATGCCATATATTTTAGAGTAGGCTAATTCATAGATGTTTACCATAAAGCCTCAGTTATTTTAAATTTGTTTCTATCAAAGCACGCAAATCATTCAAAACATTGGATTGCAAAATAAGTTTGCCCTCTTTGTCAAAAAGCATATACATAGGTATATCGTTGAAACTATACCTATTTGTTATCACCTCACCATTTGCAAACAAAGAAGTCCATTGCAATTTATTTTCTTTACTCCAATTTAACCAATCATTAGGCAAAGGGTCTATGGAAATAGACAGAATTTGTAATCCCCGTGGATAATATTGCTCATATATTTTTTTTACATCTTTCAAAGATGCCAAACAATTTACTCCCTTGACACTCCAAAAATGTATTAAGGTAAGTTTTCCCAAAAAATCATTATTGGTGTATCTGTTACCCTGATAGTCCTCTGCGTTGAAAAGCATTGTTTTGGAAACTGTTTGTTTCAAAACTTTGTTTTTGTATCTCAATACGCAATATTTTTCCCACTGATTATCTGTTTCTTGATTACTGATTTTTTCACAATATTGCATTATAGGGTTGTCTTCCTCGTTCACATTGGACAAAAGACTCATAATTATGGTATAAGGAAAAGCGGAATGAGGATACTTTTGAGAAAAACCTTCACAAAGAGAAACTATTTTCAAATAGGTTGTCTTGTTATTGTTTTGTTGTCTTATTTTGCTTAATTGCTCATTTATATTGTTGAGAAAATCCGAGAAATCTTCCGCACTCTTACTACCCGTATAACTTACCTTAACGGGAGAAATTCCGTTTACATATTCTTTTACCCCCGTAATTGTAAGCACAAGATTTTTGCCCTTTTCTATAGGCAGAGGCAGACTAACCATAAAACGTTTTTCTTTGTTGAATATATTTACAGTGCAGTCCAAATACTTATCTGCCTTATCATCAACACTATCAACATATAAAGCAACAGAAAATTTTCCGTTTTTTATTTGTCCTCTTTTTACTTCAAACTCGGTTATATTGTCCAAATTGCTGACATCGGCATACGTCACCAATACTTCAGCCTCCGACAATTCGGGTATTTCTATGCTTATTTCCGACTGTTTGGAACAAGAAAACAGCAACAGACTCAACACCGTAGACAATAAGACAAAAATCTTACGCTTAATCATAACAAGACAAAAAATTCTTTAAAAACTATTCCTTTCCCTCTCTACCTTCAACCTTTGCCTGCTGTCTCACAAGTACTTCGTCTATCATACCATATTCCAAAGCCTCCGAAGAAGTCAGCCAATGGTCTCTATCGGCATCTTTTTCTATTTTTTCCATACTTTGACCGCTGTGCTCGGCTATTATGGAATACAATTCTTGCTTTGTTTTTTGTATTTCTTGTACGGCTATAACCATATCCGAAGCCTGTCCTTGTGTCCCTCCCATGGGTTGATGTATCATAACTCTCGAGTGTTTTAGAGCAGAACGTTTTTTTGGAGCGCCGGCACACAAAAGCACGCTTGCCATACTTGCAGCCAAACCTGTGCATATAGTTGCCACATCGGGTTTTATGTACTGCATTGTGTCATATATACCCAAGCCTGCCTGCACATAACCTCCCGGAGAGTTCAAATATATTTGTATATCATTGTTTGCATCTGTGCTTTCCAAAAAAAGCAGTTGCGCCTGAATTATATTTGCCACATCATCATCTATTGCGGTACCCAAAAATATAATTCTATCCATCATAAGACGAGAAAAAACATCCATTTGAGCCACATTTAATTGACGCTCTTCTATAATGGAGGGGTTGATATATGCATTTCTCATGGGACTGTACATAGAAATGCCACTTTGATATCTTTTATAACGGTCAAGAGTCAGGGAATTGATGCCCTGTCCTTTCGTTGCATAAAGATTAAATTCCTTTTGTAAATTCATTATTCTTTATATTTAAATGTGTTATTGGTTGCAAAGTTAGTATATTTTTACAAAAGAATCTACAAAGAAAAACAAAACTTCCTCCCACCCCAACTCATAAAACAATAAAAAATAAAAGTTTTAACCAATAAACACATAAAAAGCAAGAATAACGGCTTTACCCTATACTAACCCATCATTACTCATTACAACCCATTATACCCCATCAAAAAAAGGTAAAAAACGGCAAAATCGGTTTACTGATTATCAATAAGTTACAAAATAAATTTTTGCACGCGTTTG
>CAZITO010000063.1:0-13944 GCA_964542225.1 uncultured Bacteroidaceae bacterium
CTTAGCGCGATGCTTGACCACGCTCTTTTAACCGATTGCAAAATTATAACAAATTCTTAAAATGGAAAAATTAGAAAAAATAAATAAGTTATCATCGTTTATTATACTGGGTTAGCGTTGTAATAGGTTATGTTATATGGCACAGTCACACCTATTTATTTTTTCTAACCTTTGGGTCTAAATAGCCATAAATAATATCTGTAAGTATATTTACAACGACCAAAAATATACAAATAACCAGCAAAGAAGACATTATAAGAGGAAAATCATACACATCCAAAGCATTAACTATCACTACACCCATACCTTTCCAGTCAAAAATATATTCCACAAAAACGGCTCCGGCAAGCAAAGAAGCAAACCAGCCACTTACAGCAGTTATTACGGGATTGAGAGCATTTTTGAGAGCATGATGAAAAATAACTTGGAACTTACTAAGCCCCTTGCTATATGCTGTTCTTATGTAGTCTTGTACGGAAACTTCATTAAGGGTGCTTTTGGTCAATTCGGTAATAACTGCCAAAGGTCTAATTCCCAAAGTTAAGGCAGGCAATATAAGATTTTTTAAAGCAATATGTTCTCCTCCTCCCATATCATCAACCTCTTTTAATGAGCCAAACATGGACAAGTGAGTAATATCTGCAAGTTTAAAAGCAAAAAACCACGCTATAATTATTGCGGCAAAAAAGGAGGGTAAACTCATCCCTATGGAGGTTAACACTTGTATAAGTCTATCAAGCCAAGTATTTATATAAACAGAGGAAATACCACCCAAAATCACTCCTACAATAAAAGCAAATAATATACTTGTTAAAGCGAGAATAAAAGTATTGAGAACTGCTTCAGAAAGAATCTCACTGACATTTCTTTTGTTTTGATAACTTTTGCCAAGGTAAGGTTTTTTGAGAACAATTTTTAAATTCCTTATTTGCAAAAGAGTAAGCGTGGAGGTGTATTTGTTTTTGTCAAAATAGAAGTTGCTGTTTTCCTCTGTGCTATGCAAAGATATGGGAATAATATTGTTGAGGTAATTGAGATATTGTATGCCCAAAGGTTTATCCAGTCCCAACTCTTTGTGTATCATATCTACGCTTTCTCTATCTGCTCTTTGCCCCAACATCATACGCGCCGGGTCGCCCGGCAGTATGTTAAAGAGAAAAAACACCAAAGTAACAACTCCCCAAAGCACTAACAGACCGTAACCTATCTTTTTTAAAATAAAAACCAACATTATTAAAAAACGGCTACCAATAACAAAGATTATTTTTTACAAATCTCTCCAAGCAAATTTTTCTTTTACTACTCCCTTGCTCAAATGCACAACACCCGGATTGGAACGAATCATTGCTTTTATTGCCTTATCATCGCAGGAATAAAACATATAATCTTGTAAACCATATTTCTTGGAAAAATCATACCAATGCTTGACACTTGAAGCCGTTACTACTATGATATTATTTTTTTCCGTATCCAATTTTTTTACAAAATTGCTTATTCGTTGCATACCATTTTGATTTGCTATCTGCATATTCCAAACGGCAATTATATATATGTCTCTTGCTGTATCTCCAAGCACTTCAAGAGCATTGTCTTTGGTATCCTCCAATTCCACAAGTGAAAATCCTTCGGCTGCTATGGTGTTGGTATTAAAGACTCTTTCCTTTCCCTCTACATATTCCCAATTGTCTGCAAAATCAGGGTCTGTTTCGTAGGCTTGCATCAAAGTACCCTCACCCTCAGGTGCCAAAGAAAATTCTTTTTCCTTGCCTGTTTTTTTGTTTTTATATGTTGCATAAGCCAAAGGTGGTTTTTGTTTGTCAATGGTAGGACACATAACATTGCCTACCTTCCAAGGACGAAAATCAATGATAGGCTCAAATATTATATTTCTTATTGAAAAACAAATCATTAACAATAAGATTGTTAGAGTAAAGAATAGAGGTAATTTTTTCTTATAATCTTCTTTTCCTTTTTTGTCAAAAATAAAGATACCTGCAAGGATTATATCCAAAACTATGTTTTTCCAAAATGTTTGCCAATTAGTCAATTTTACTGCATCACCAAAACAACCACAATCACTAACATTATTGGTCAAAGCGTCTATAAAAGTAGTTATAGTAAAAAATGCCATAAAAATCACTCCCATCCAACGTACAGGCCTGTTGTATATATGGCAAAACATCATAACTCCAAGACTAAATTCCAACACACATAATGCCACTGCCACAATGATAGGGAAAGTTAAGGTATCACTAACCAAGAAGCCAAAACCAAAAACATTCAAATACTCTTCCACCTTGTAAGCCGTACCCATAGGGTCTACAGCCTTGACAAAGCCTGAAAACATAAACACTACACCAAAGAGACATCTGAGTATGTAATCTACTATCGTGCCAAATTTATTTTTCATCGTTTTAATATTTTTTGGAAAATCTAATTATTACTTCTTTCTAAATCAAGTTGTAGCAAACAGAAGACAGAATAATTTATTATATCCGTATAACTACCCTCAACTCCTTCAGATACTATTGTTTTGCCTTGATTGTCTTCAATTTGTTTCAATCTTCTGAGTTTCATAAGTATTACATCCGTCATGGAACTAACTCTCATTTCACGCCACGCTTCACCATAGTCGTGGTTCTTTTTCAGCATTAAATCTTTTGTTTGTTTTACGTATTTGTCATAGAGTTGTTCAGCCAAATTTGTGTCTATTTCTTCTGTGGAAAGAGTACCTAATTCACATTGTATTAAGGCTATAATACCATAATTAACCATAGCAATAAACTCTCCTGCAACATCGTCTCCTACAAGATTTACTCCACTTTCTTGTATGCTTCTTATACGATTGGCTTTGATAAAAATTTGGTCAGTCAAAGAAGGCAGACGCATAATACGCCAGGAAGTGCCATAATCTTTCATCTTCTTCATAAAAAGACTTTTGGCCTTATTCATTACCTCATCGTATTTCAAACTTGTCTTACTCATAATATCTCTGTCTTTACTTATAGTTTTGCAAAGATAATAACAATTTTTTATTATTCATAACAACTTTATAAATAAGAGTAATTTACATACCATAGGATGCTTTACAAAGCAGAGCCGTTATAATATATACTAACCAAAGTACAACTTAAAGAAATGTATAATTCTTATTTTATTTTACTGATATTTCGTTGGTTTGTATGACTTGACCTGTTTGTTGGTTTGTAACTATTGCAACCACTCTACAATTGGATAGGTTCCAAATAGGGTCAATTTGTATAGAGTAGTTAAAAATCAATGTTTCGTTTGAGGCAAGGGGCTTTGAGTTGATAGGTAGATTGGTGAGTGGATTTTTTCTCAGTACGTTATTGAAAAGGTAGTCAGTGATTTTGCTCGCTCCACTTAATTGTATTCCTGTTATATCGTCTTCAACGACAAACAAGGACAGGAGTAGGTTATCGGAGATTGTGGTTAGGGTAGAAATATTGACACCTACAAGGAGGCGTGAAGGGGTGATGATTGTGCCGAGATTGATGTTAAGGCGATGAGGAGTTGAGGAGAGGGCGGAAGAAATAGCATTGTCCCATTCGGAAAATTGCAGGGGAGAAGTGGAGCGGTTGATAATTCCTGCGGGGAAAGAAGAGACGCCGAAAGTTTCGCACAATTGTGTTCCATACACAGTCCGCAAATCAAGGCTATCGTTGGATTTACCGGGTTCGGCAAACTTGCCGGCATGAATGGTAATTGTGATTAAATTTTCTTGGAAAGAGTCTTTGAGTTTTTCGAGTTTGTCGGCTGCAAGAGGGCAGTTAGTACATGACCAACCGCTGTATTCCTCCAAAAAAACAGCTTGAGAGGTTTGATATTTGGTAATAGGGACTTCTTCGGTTGTTTGTGCAACAAAACTGCGAAGATTGTCTTCGTTGTAGTTGTCGCAAGAGACAAAAGAACCAACCATAAATAAAGCCAAAACAAAATAAAACGGCTTTCTGATTTTTGAAAAATTTACTTTCATAATTAAGATTCTTAATAAGTTATAAAAATATAAAAACGATAAAAAGAAAAAAAAAGTATATAGAAATGGAAAAAAAGAAATTACAAGAAAAAATTACGAATGCAAGAGCCGATATGAGTCTTGCAAAATATAAGAAAAACAATTTTGGAAATTTCTCATACAGAAGTATTGAGGATATATGGGAAAGATTGGTATCGGTATGTGAGAAGCATAAGATAACATACACAATAACAAAAGAGGAGGCAGATATAAAGGGAAATTTCCTTTGCTTTCACTTTGAGGCGGAGTTTTGCGATTGTGAAAGCGAGGAAAAAGTGGTTACCTCTATGGACGTACCAATGACGTCCTTTGAAAGAAAAGGTATGGACAGCAATCAAGTATTTGGTGCTTTTCTGTCCTACAACAGAAAGTATTTGGTTTGCCGTGATTTTCAAATAAGAGCGGGATTAACCGAATTAGACAGTGACGATGAAATAAACACTATATACACCAAAATAGAGCAGTGCAAGAGTGTTGATGAGGTTATGGCTTTGACTTATGCTAACTTATAAAAACTTACGCCAATCTATAAAAACCATATTCTTCTACAGAGGAAGGCATAAAGACAGTAAAAACAGGGTGTAATGTTTAGCGTGGCAGGTGTATGCTTATTTTTCTTGATTTGGAGGTGGTTTCTTCTATTTCAACTTCAAGGCAATCGTCAGGTACGAGCGAAGGTATATTTTCTGCCCATTCCATAAAACAATAGTTGCCCGAATAAAAATACTCCTCAACTCCTATATCCAAAGCCTGCGACTCACTGTCCAAACGATAAAAATCAAAATGATAAACATCGCCCGCTTTTTTTGAAAAATAAACATTGACTATCGCAAAAGTCGGAGAGCAAACATTGTCCTCAACCCCCAACTGTTCACAAAGTGCTTTGATAAAAGTGGTTTTGCCCGCTCCCATATTGCCCTTAAAAGCAAAAACTCTTTTTTCACCCACTATGTCAAAAAATTCTTTGGCACCTTGTGGCAACTCTTCCAATGAATTTATGTATATCTCCTTAACCGACATACGCCTGCCTCCTATTTATTGCCAAGATGAATAAAAGGTATCATACATTCCTCCATGGAAATACCTCCGTGTTGGAAAGTATTGTTGTAGTAGGAAACATAATAATTATAGTTTGTAGGATAAACAAAGTATCCCGTATTTCGAGCAAATATCATGGGAGAAAGAATGGAAAGTTGAGGCAAAAGTATTTCCTCTGGGTTTTTGATATGATACACCTCTCTGCTCTCAAAATCAAGCAATCGCCCTATTTTATATCTCAAATTTACCGAAGCCTCTTTGTTGGACTTTATTCTAACCGGCTTATTTACTCTTACAGAGCCGTGGTCGGTTGTTATGAATATATCAACATCTTTGTCCGACAAGTATTTCAAAACCTCTTTCAATGGAGAATGCTCAAACCAAGTGCGAGTAACACTTCTATAAGCATTTTCATCAAAAGCCAACTCTCTTACAAGGTCGGAATCCGTACGGGCATGCGAAAGCATATCTATAAAATTATATACAATAACGTTTATATCGCTTTGTAAAAAATTTGGCAATATATCTATCATACGCATTCCGTATGTTGCATTCAATACCTTATGATAGGTTGAAGTGGCTTTTATTCTGTGTCTTGCCAAATTGTCCTCAAACAATTGTGGCTCATATTGATTCTTATTGCCCTCTTTATCTTCATCCAACCAATATTGAGGGTAATATTTCTTAATGTCCAAAGGCATCAAAGAAGAAAACAAAGCATTTCTTGCATATTGGGTAGTGGTAGGCAATATACTGTAATATATACCTTCATCCTTTACGTGAACATATTGTTCAACCATGGGTTTTAGGGCTTTCCATTGGTCAAAACGAAAGTTATCCAAAACTATAAAAAATATAGGTCGCTTCTTTTCTTTCAATAAAGGAAATATCCGCCTTTCCAAAATTTTATGAGACATCAGAGGACTCTGCTCGCCTTTATCTCTTATCCAATCTGAATAATTTTCTTGATAAAATTTTGAAAATCTATCATTTGCCAAGGCTTTTTGTTCTTTAAGTATCTCAAATATGCTTTCATCATTGGACTCACTCAAATCTATTTCCCAATGAACTATCTCTTTGTAAAGGTCTATCCACTCTTGCCAATCAAGATTTTCGTTTATTCTCATACTCATCTGCCTGAATTCTTGCTGATAATTTTGAGTGGCAGTCTGAGTTACCAAACGATTTTGTTCCAAATGTTTTTTTAAGGTAAGCAATATTTGGTTTGGGTTCACGGGCTTTATCAAATAATCGGATATTTTGGAACCTATGGCTTGCTCCATAATATTCTCCTCTTCGCTTTTTGTTATCATAATAACCGGAATGGAAGAGTACTTAATCTTTATTTTGGACAAGGCATCCAAACCATTAAGCCCCGGCATATTTTCATCCAAAAAGATAATATCCACTTTTTCCTTCTCCAATATATCCAAGGCTTCTTGCCCATCCAAAGCGGGAATTACATGATAACCTTTCGCCTCCAAAAAAAGTATGTACGGCTTCAACAAATCTATTTCATCATCTGCCCAAAGAACCTTTACCATAATAATTTTAAGTGTTTTTATTTGTTAAGAAATTCCATTATATCTTTGTCCAAAATGTTAGGATACTTCAAAAGTTTTTCCACCTTGCCGTTATTCATCAAAATAACCACGGGCTGCCTTCCTTTGGTAGCCTGCAAAAATACACTTGCAGGCACATTTTTATATGGCAACGGCTCTATCTCATTTTTTTTGAAAAAACGCTCTATAGCCTCATCACCACCCCAAAATATGAGAGCAAAGTTATCCTCCTTTATATTATATTTCTTTCGCATGACATCCAATCGTTTTGCTGTCTTTTTGCAATACTTACAAACAGGGGAATACATGCAAACTATCTTTTTACCCTCTTTTATGTGCAAATCAGCCAACGATTCATTGCTTATAAGGTATTCAAATTTAGACTCATCTATTTTGGCGGCTTTGCCATAAAGTTTGTATCTCAAAGTGTCCGGCATATTGATGCCAAAGGCAAGAATCAACACCGCAACAAAAGAAACCACAGTCAAATAAGTCTGATTGTTTTGCAACCAAAAAACGACTTTATTTTTCTTTTCATCTTGCGGTTGCAATGGTTCTTGTTGTTCTTTTTTTGCAGAGGAAAGTCCTTTGTTCCAAAACATAAAATAAGATAAAAGCAAGAGGCATATATTTTTTATCAAAGTCTGCTGATCCGACATAATAAACACATCGCCGAAACAATGACAATTATCCTCTTCCACCGGGAACAAATAAGGTTTTGTTACAATATAAATGGTAAAGAACACAAGAAACGCTATTATCAACCATTTTATCAATTTCGGCTTTACCCCCACAAGCAACAACAAACCCAAAGTAAATTCTGTCGCTATAAGAAGACGGGTTAGTATGGTGGTTGTTATCCAAGAAAAAAGTTGATGTTCATAAATAAATTGGTCAAAAGCATCCAAAGAAATATATTTTGTAACAGCAGAAAGCATAAACACCAACGCTATTACTATTCTTGCCAGCCAACCAAAAACGTTTCTTGTTTTCATTTTATCACTTTGTTTTATTCTTCTACACAACTGCCATTCAATACCTCACCGTCCAAATCTTCGCTTGTTATATCCGAACAATCTCCGTCCCAATTTGATACTGCTACTTGTGAAGTTGCTTTTTTCATTACAATATTGGACGCTTCATTTACAGGACAAACACAATCCGAAGCATCCGAACAAGAATAAATCACTGTTCCAAACAATAACGCAAAGGTTACATAAATTATTTTTTTCATAATATGGATTATTTTATTGTTTTATTGACTCTTTTAACTTTTTATATAATTATAGGGAGCCTTTCTATGTACAAAAGCGCTCCCTACAACCTTTACTCTAAAATCTCTTACAGATTAATCTTCCTCGCATGTAAGTTTTGCGTCTTCTAATGACTCATCGACATCAGCCCAAGAATCTCCATTAGCATCTTTACCAAGGTCAGTCCAAGTAACTTCATCGCAATCACCATCAAAATCCGTAACAGGTACAGAACTCAACTGAGCACCTTCAACTCCGTAGGTAATTTTGCAAGTGCAATCGCTATTACCACAAGCAGCGAAACCTAATACTACAAGAGCAAATGCTCCTAATGTAAATAATGTCTTTTTCATTTTTGTATAATTTTTAAGTCAAACTATTTTTGCTACTCTTTAAAGGATTTTCGCTTTTCTCCTTATAATAAATATACTCTATTGTTGAGTGCAAAGTTATAAAAAATTATTTATATATAAATAAATTTTCAAAAAAATGCTACACTTCTCTACACCCCATTTGCTATTGATTTTCAAAATCCGTGCCATTTCCTTTTTCTGTGGACAATTTTAAAATAATTGGATAATGGTCGCTTATACCTCCTTGGTAATTCATTCCCTTATAAGTGGAAAAAGGTTTGTTCTTTCTGCTATAAGGGTCGCGTTCTACAAGAAAATCGGGGGTGAATATATGAGATAACGTAAAATTATCATCATAAACAATCCTATCTTTCAAATTGTTACTCACTACAAATTGGTCAAAACTCAAATAACTTCCACCAAAAAAATATGAACCCGTTTTATTCCTATTGTTTTGCATAAGGTCTATCAATTGGGGAGAATATGTTGAGTCTTTCAGATGCAAACTCTGTTTTATGGCATTGTCCCAAGGGTTATCATTAAAATCTCCCATAATCAAAAAATTTGTTTCTCCCTTTGAATACAACCCTTGTATATGATTATAGATTTGAGAAAAAATTTCTTGTCTCAAATGTTTTTTTGCATTATTCTCTCTGCGAGAAGGGGCATGTACGACATAGATATTTATCATTATCTGCCCCAACACTCCTTTCACATACAAAACATCTCTCGTTCTATCGGTTTCTTTATTTGAAATTGAAGGCAAAACATAATGTTGTTCCACCTTAAACCTCTTGGGATTGTAAAGTAAGGCAACATCTATTCCCCTTATATCTTTGGAATAGTAGTGTATATATTTATAACCTACCTTTCGCAAAGGAGTGGAAAGAGTCAAAGCATTTAATACCGCATCGTTTTCCACCTCACAAAGTCCAATCAAAGAGGGCATATAATTCTTATCTATGGCTATGTAGGTTTTTGCTAAATCGTTGAGTTTTTTATTGTAGCGTTTAAAAGTCCAGTGTTTTTTACCCTCATAGGTAAAATCATCATCCATAGTAAGACTGTCGTCAATAGGATAAAAAAGATTTTCCGTATTGTGAAACACAATAACATCTTCTTTTTGAGCAAAAACCAAGTTGGGCAACAGGCATAACATTAGCCCAAATTGTTTTAATTTACTATGTTTTTTTACAGGTTGTTTATGTTTATATTTGTTGTTCAAAATAAAGAAAACTTAAAAAAACCTGCACAAACGTATAATATTTGTGCAGGTCAAATTATTAAAAAATCATGATTTATTCAGGTTTATAAAAAGGCATTTTCACAACTTTTGCCTCTACCAATTTGTTCCTTATCTTTATAAAGATGGCGGTATCCTTTTTTGAAAATGCTGTCTGTACATGTGCAGTGCCGATATTTTTCCCTGTAGAAGGAGAAGGAGAACCAGAACAAACCTTACCTATAACATTGCCCTCTGCATCACAAACCTCATAACCACTTCTTGCTATTCCCTTGCCAATCATTTCAAAACCTACAAGTTTTTTCTTAACTCCATTGGCTTTTTGCTCTTCAAGGTATTTACGGTCTATAAAGTCATTGCCATCTGTAAATTTGGTTAACCAATTCAATCCAGCCTCTATAGGAGATGTCTCATCATCTATTTCGTGTCCATATAGACAAAAGCCCATTTCCAATCTCAAAGTATCTCTACAACCAAGACCGGCAGGCATAATACCAAATTCTTTTCCGGCCTCAAAAACTGCATCCCATATTTTGTCGGCATCTTTTTTATCAAAGTAAATTTCGCAACCACCTGCTCCGGTGTATCCTGTGGTAGAAAGCAAAACATTTTCCACCCCGGCAAGAGTAAGGTATTTGAAAGTATAATATTCCATATCTTCCACAGGAGTGGCAGTAAGTTTTTGCATAACCTTCATGGCATTTGGTCCTTGAACGGCAAGTTGTCCATAATGCTCGCTTTCATTTACAAAGTCCTTGCCCAATTCCAAGCCCATGTCTTTTGCTATTTTGGACATCCAATTCCAGTCCTTTTCTATATTTGCAGCATTAGGCACCATAAAATACTCTGTTTCGCTTACACGATAAACAAGCATATCATCCACTATGCCACCCTTACCGTTAGGCAAAACGGTATAAAGCACCTTGCCATCGTATAAAGTATTTATATCATTGGAAGTGCAATATTGCATAAAATCGTGTGCTTTAGGACCTTTTGCTCTAAATTCTCCCATGTGAGAAACATCAAAAACTCCCACATTGTTTCTTACATTGTTATGCTCTTCTATCAGTCCTACGTATTGAATAGGCATATTATAACCTGCAAACTCTGCCATTTTGGCACCAAGGTCTATATGCTTTTGTGTAAACGGTGTTGTCTTCATTACTCTATATATTTATTAACAAATAACATTATTTTTAAGAGTTGCAAAGTTAAGAAATTTTTATATAGTTGAATAAAACATGGATGGATTTTTTATTTTATATGGATTTAGAAATAAATTGTATTTGATTATCAATCAAAAAAATACTTATATAGAAAACACAAAAAGATACAAAAAATTATACATAATCAAATTTTATTGTAATTTTGCAACTATATGAGTACATAATGTACGTGATTAATAATTATTAATTTAAAAAAGTTACAAAAATGAAAATTAAACATTTATTATTGGGACTTGCAGTAGTTGCTATTATGGCATCTTGCTCAAAAAAACAAGACACAGTTTCTACCACCACTGAGGCTACTCCTACAGAACAAGTAGAGGCTACTCCGATAGAAGAGCAGCAAACAGAGGCTCCTGTACAAGAAACAGCGAAAGCAACTGCTCCTACAACAAAAAAAGAAACCACAAAAACAAGCAACGAAACAAAAGCACCTGCAGCTAAAGAAGAAACAAAGACTGTTGACCCTTGCGAGGCTAAAATAGCGGCTTTTGAACAATTTGCCAATGATTTAGCAGAAGCTAAAAAAGCAAATGGTACTGCTAAAGGCGCTGTTGCTTACGGAAAATTAGTTAAACAAGTTTCTGAACAAAGAGCATCTGTTAAAGATTGCAATAACACAACAGGAGTTCTTAAAACAAGATTATCCAATGCTCAAGCAAAAGTAACAAGAACTATCAACTAATAGTTGTTAAGTTTATAAATAAAGGGAGTTGCAGTTTGTTTTAAAACAAATTGCAACTCCTTTTATTTTAATATAGAATAAAAATTATTTTTTCACGTTAAATTAATAAACGTATAAAATAATGAGGATAGATAAATGGTTGTGGTGTGTTAGATTATACAAGACTCGCAGTTTGGCATCCGAGGCTTGCAATTCGGGTAAAGTTTTGCTTAACAGCCTTAACGCAAAACCATCCAAAGAAATAAAAATAGAGGATGTAATTGTTATCAATCAAAATCCAATAAAAAAGACCGTAAAAGTAATCGGTCTTTTAGACAACAGAATACCGGCCAAAGATGTAGTAAAGTATTACGAAGATTTAACTCCAAAAGAAGAATATGAAAAACAAGAAATGATGCGTTTGGCTTATTACGAAAAAAGAGATGCTCATACGGGACGACCTACCAAACGCGACCGCAGAGATATAGAACGATTCAAAGAAAATAATTGGTAATATTATGAAAGAAATATTTTGTCATAGCACTGCGGTAATAGACAAAGGCGCAAAGATAGGCAACGGCTCAAAAGTTTGGCACTTTTCTCATATCATGTCCCAAGCAGAGGTGGGTGAAAATTGTAACATAGGACAAAATGTTTTCATTGCAAACAATGTTAAAATAGGCAATGGAGTAAAAATACAAAACAACGTTTCTTTATATATGGGTGTTGTTTGTGAAGATGATGTTTTTCTTGGCCCTTCCTGTGTTTTTACCAATGTTATCAATCCAAGAAGTTTTATTGAAAGAAAAAACGAATACAAACCCACTTTGATAAAAAAAGGTGCAAGTATAGGTGCCAATGCAACCATAGTTTGTGGATGTATAGTGGGTAAGTTTGCCTTGATAGGTGCAGGATGTGTAATAAGGGAGAATGTAGAAAATTACGCTTGTATGAGTGGCAATCCTGCAAAAAAAATCGGATATGTCGGAGAATTTGGACATAGATTGATATTTGATACCAACAACATAGCCATAGAGAAAGAAAGTAATTACACATACCAACTCACTACACAAGGAGTTATAAGAATCCACTGACTCAGCAATTTTATATAAATTCTGATAAGTTTTTATAGCCAACCCCAAAACACCGTCCCCACGTTTAATGATATATAAAGCGTATCACAAGGTGTTTTATAAAGTCTTTGACTTTTCACAAGTTTTATACAAACACAATAATTTCAATATTTCTCCTCTGACTGACATAATTTGACATTATAAGCGACTATTTTTGCAAAACAAAGTTTAAGTTGTATGATGCGATAGAGGATGAGAATATAGATGAAAAATATAATTATAAACAATAAAAAACAGGGAGGAAAATTATGGGCAAGGAAAAGAGAGTACCCACTTATGAAGAATATGTTAAAGCCGTTAAACTTTGGGGTGGGGTAATGTATAAAAGAGAATGGGAAAACTTAACAGATAAAGAACGTATGTACCACTACAAAGAGGGAAAATCATACGCACGGACATATTTATTTGTTATTGTATCATTTATTATTCTTGTTGTCGGAGGTATGGCAGGGTGTATCATATACCACATTCACATAGACGATATATTAAACGGGATATTGTTAGCGTTAGGCTTTCCTATTTTCATAATAGCAGGCTTTTTGGGAGCAGGTAAGGTATAATTAATAACAATTAGATAAAAGTGTGTTTTGGCGGGCTTTGTTTTAAAACGGAGTCCGCTTTTTTATTAAGTAGTAACAAATAAAAAAATAAGAATATGGAAAGAAATTGGATAATAGATTGGAAACAAAGTGTCTTAATCCTTGTTTTTGTGGAATATGGTCTTTGTTTGAGAAAGAGATAATGCGGGCAAATTGTAAAAGCTGTTCTTTTTTGCCAACCATTATGTTAATAGCGTTGTTGCACACCATAGAGGCATCATCAAAAGCAAAGTTGATATTACAACCTATAATTTTCCAAATCGCCTTAGGCTTAAAAAAATCGCCCGATTATTCTTCCAATTGAAATATTTGTTTTACCTTTGCCAAAAATTGTCAACTTAATAAGTAAGAGATGTTCGTGAAGGACTTAAATTTACCTTTGCAAGAAGTATATAATCGAACCAACATAGATGTTACTCTTTTAAGTAGAATAGAAAACGGTAGAAGACTGCCAACAAAAGAGCAAATGCAACTTTTGGTTAGGTTTTATGGGTGTGAATCATTTAATCAAGATTTAAGTAATTGGAATACAGAAAATCTTTGGAATGCATCAGATATGTTTAGGGGGTGTAAATCATTTAATCAAGATTTAAGTAATTGGAATACAGAAAACCTTGAGACTGCATCGTGTATGTTCAATGGGTGTGAATCATTTAATCAAGATTTAAGTAATTGGAATACAGAAAATCTTAGGGATGTATCTGTTTAGTTCTGCCATATAGCATAATTTAGATATTGCTTTATTATAGTATTCTATATTAGTATCTATTGGGAGAGGGTTGGAGTTATTTTTGTATTTATTAATAATTTCTGTTGCTATTGCGTTTAGAGGTATTT